>CASBQE010000058.1 GCA_949127665.1 Synechococcales cyanobacterium PMM_0083 | reverse complement strand
CCGTGCCGTTTAATCCAGAGGCCATGAAAGATTATGATTATGTGTTGGCAAATTTTGATGTAACAGTGGCAACCGATGACGGCACGGGGGGGACAGCAAATACCCTGAGTTGGGCAATTTTGCAAGCTAATACTGTCTCGCTGGTAAATGACACCATTACTCTCAACACAAACGTCACGGTTGGGGGGGTAATGCTAACCCTAGTTGACAGCAATATTGATTTTATTGGCAATAACAATAGTGTCGATGGCGGGAGCGCTTTTCGTCCCTTCTTTGTCAAATCGGGAACTGTCAATTTCTCTAATTTGACTGTCACTAATGGACTGGCACAAGGGGGAAATGGCGGACTCGGTGGTGGCGGTGCCGGCATGGGTGGTAGTTTATTTATCTACGACGGTACTGTGGGGTTGAATAGCGTCACCTTTAGTAATAATAGCGCGATCGGTGGTAATGCTATTGGCGGTGCCAACGGCGGTGGCGGGATGTTTGGCAACAGCAACACTGGTGGCGGTGGTCTGTTTGGCTCGAGCACAGGCTTCGGTGGTGGCTACGGCGGCAATGGCAACTACGGCGGCAGCGTCGGCGGCTTTGGCGGCGGCAATGGCGGCTTTGGCAACTACGGCGGTGGCTTTGGCGGCGGTGGCGCCGGCAGCAGCGGCGGCGGCGGCGGCGGCGGCTTTGGCGGCGGCGGCGGCAGCGTCGGCGGCAACGGTGGCTTTGGCGGCGGTGGCGGCGGCAGCGGCGGCGGTTTAGGCGGTGCCATCTTCATTCGCCAAGGCTCTTTAACCCTCAACACCACCACCTTTAACAACAACTCAGCCACAAGCGGCACGGGTTTTAATAACGGTCAAGGCAAAGGTGGCGCAATTTTCGTCATGCAGTCCCTCACCAACACCAATGGCAATAACCAGGGAATGCCAACAGTCCTACCTACCGTAACAGGGACAAATGTATTTGTTGGCAGTACAGCTAATAGTGCCGCTAACGCAGGCGGGGGTACTGCACCCGCTGATAACAATAACATCTACGGGCCTAACATTCCTTTTAACCCTCTGCCCAATGTCACCGTCACTACACCAGCCGTTGCAGCAGCAACAGTCGCAGCCGGTGCCACAAACCGCCCCTTTTACGAATTAGACTTAGCTGTAACAACAAGCAATGCCCCATTTACAGGTTTAACCGTCACCACTGGTGGCACTTATCAAACAGCAGACATTGCCACCAATGGCCTCAAATTAATTTATTCCCCCGATGCAATCTTCGGGAATACGGATGATGTACAGCTACAAGCACTCCCACCAGTAGCATCCGGTAGCAACCTGGTTTTTAGCGGATTTTCTCAAACCATCAACACCCTAAGTACAGGCCATTTATTCCTCTCCGCTGATATCGCCACTGCTGCCACCAACGGGCGAACCATTAATATCACGACACCCACTCTGCCTAACATTTTTGTAATCGGCAACAAAACGGGTACACCCACAGCAGGCAACTCCCTCACAATTGACGCCACACCACCAACAGTCACCATCAACCAAGCAGTAGCACAAATCGACCCAACTGCGACTTCACCGATTAATTTTACTGTCACATTTAGCGAACCAGTCATAGGTTTTAACCCTGCCGCCATCAACTTAACAGCAAGTACAACAGGCGGCACATTAACACCAACCATCACAGGTACCGGCCCAGTTTACAACATCGCAGTCAACGGCATGACAAGCAGCGGTAATATAATTGCCAGCATCAACGCCAACACCGTTACTGACATACCCGGCAATAGAAATACTGCCAGTACCAGTACAGATAACACTATTGCTTACGACGCCACAACTCCACGAGTCACTACTATCAACCGCGTCAATACCAACCCCACCAACGCCGGAATAGTCAATTACGAAGTCCAATTCTCTCAAAATGTTACCGGAGTTGACAGCACCGATTTCAACTTAGTATCCAGCGTCATTACAGGTGCAACAATTGGCACTGTCACAGCAGTCAATCCCCAGACTTACCGAGTTGCAGTTAATACAGGCAGCAACAGTGGCAGTCTGGAATTAAACCTAGTAGATGATGACAGTATCACAAATGCTTTGGGCGTACCATTAAGCGGTACGGGTACTGGCAACGGCAATTTAAACGGTCAAGCTTACAGCATTGACAAAACTCCGCCCACAGCTAATTTGGCAACAATTCCTAATGTTACTGCTGCTGGAGGAACAGCGCAAACTTTCACTATTAATTTTAGTGATAATACTGCTATTGATGTCAGCAGTTTAGACAGTTCAGATGCTGTTATTAATTGGTCTGGCGGTGCAATTCCTGCTACTTTTGTCAGCGTTGATACCAAGACTAACGGTACTCCCCGCAGCGCGACATATTCCTTTGTGCCACCTGGGGGAAATTGGGATATTACCGATAACGGAACTTACACTGTTAATTTGCAAGCCTTGCAGGTGAAGGATACGCTAGGAAATCTTGAAGCTGCTATCAGTTTAGGAACTTTCAACGTTAATATTGCCAACACTACCGTCCCCAAAGTTACAGCCATTAACCGCGTCAACACCAACCCCACCAATACCAACAGTGTTAATTACACTGTCACCTTTGATACGAATGTCACTGGAGTTGATGTCACCGACTTTGCCATTGCACAGACAGGTATAACTGGTGCCAGCATTACCAGTGTGACACCACTCAGTGCTAGCACTTACACGGTCGGAGTCAACACGGGAACAGGCAGCGGTACGGTTGGGTTAAACCTAGTAGATGATGACAGTATCAAGAATGCTTTGGGCGTACCGTTAGGCGGTACAGGTACTGTAAATGGCAATTTAATAGGTGAAGTTTATAACATTGACAAAACTCCGCCAGCGGGAATTTTGACACCAATTCCTAATGTTACGACTGCGGGGGGAACAGCGCAAACTTTAACTGTCAGTTTCAGCGATAATACTGCGGTTGATATTAGCAGTTTAGACAGCGCGGATGCCGTTGTAAATTGGTCGGGCGGTGCGATTACTGCTACTTTTGTCAGCGTCGATACTAACACTAACGGTACTCCCCGCAGCGCGACGTATTCCTTTGTGCCGCCTGGGGGAAATTGGGATAATACTGATAACGGTACTTACACTGTTAATTTGCAAGCAAATCAGGTTAAGGATGCGGTTGGCAATTTTGAGGTTGCTGCCAGTTTAGGGACTTTCAGCGTCAATATTCCGGCACCTGTAACGACACCAACGCCTGCACCTGTAACGACACCAACGCCTGCACCTGTAACGACACCAACCCCTGCGCCTGTACCAACTCCGACACCTGCGCCTG
>CASBQE010000057.1 GCA_949127665.1 Synechococcales cyanobacterium PMM_0083 | reverse complement strand
GCCGCCATCGATCCAAAAACGAGGATTGAGGTAGCCATTATCTCGCAGCCAGCGGAAGAAATCTTGGAAGGAAATCTTGCCTTGGGCTGCTAGCTTCACTGCGGCTGCGGCATCCAGCTTGCCCGCCCCAAAGTGATTCAGGTTGTCTTCTTGGACTACCAACGCCGATTGCTTAATGACTTCTTCGATTTCATCAGGATTGGTCACGCCAGCAGCTTTAATCAACGCCACTACGCCGGATACGTGAGGAGCCGCCATGCTCGTTCCCTGGAAGGCTTCAAACACCGATTCCCCGGTTTGAGGATTCAGCGTGTTTTGCAAAATACCGCCCGTTTTGTCTTCGCCGTTGATCAAGCCACCTGGAGCGGAAATATCAATGCCAGCACCGTAGTTAGAGTAGGGCGTTTTGCTGCCAGCAGAATCCAGCGCCGATACGCCGATGACATGGGGATAACGAGCCGGATATTCAGCGGCATTGCGTCCAGCATTGCCAGCAGCAGCGACAATCACCACGCCTTTACTGTGGGCATAGTCGATCGCCTCTTTCATCAACTGACTTTCACCACCACCGCCCAAACTCATGTTAATCACATCAGCTTTTTGATCCGCCGCAAACCGAATCGCTTCCGCAATATCGGCAACGGTGCCGCCACCTTCTGCACTTAAAACCTTGAGCGGCATCAGACTCGCTTCATAGGCAATTCCGGCAACACCAAACTTGTTGTTAGTCGCTTGGGCGATAGTGCCTGCGACATGGGTGCCATGACCATTGTCATCGCGAACGCTGGTGCGATCGTTGACAAAGTCGTAGCCCGCAACAAAATTGGTATCCAATAAATCGGGCACTTGACTAATACCCGTATCGATCACCGCGACGGTAATGCCTTTACCTTTAGTTTGATCCCAAGCTGGCTCTACATTAATGCTGCGGAGGTTCCACTGCTTGCCATACTCTGGATCGTTGGGCACGGCATAAGTTCGGTAAATATAGTCTGGCTCAATAAATTCTGTGTATTTGCGGAGATCAGAGCTTTTGAGCGTATCGAGCAGCTTTTTATCTCCGGGCACGGTGAAAATATGGTCTGCCAAGGAAAACTCGCTGTTGTAGCGAGGAGACGCGCTGTAGGTTTTAGCGATCGCGTCAATTTGGCTCTCAATTTGCGCCGCGCCCACATCTTCCCGAAAGTCCAGAATGATGGAATTGTAGCTGCCCTCAACGGCTAACCCTGGAAAAGTGGTCAGCGCCCAACCCAATCCCACAAGAAACAGAACCACCAGCAGCAACTTCTTCATGCCATTTGCCTAGTCAAGACTGGTTACTACCTTAGCTCACCTCGATCAAAAGTGGCAGAGAACTATAGTGCGATCGTTACAAGAAGAGGGCAAGAGGCGAGGGGTGAGAGGTGAAGAGGGAGTTCATTTATGACATTTTATGAGACTCTAAGGATTAGAAAATAGAACTCATCTGTTCTCAAACTTAAAACTCAAAACTCAAAACTCAAAACTTTTCTTCCCCCTCCCCTTTTTATGGAACGTGGTCTTTTTTGGTTATCGTTGTTGGCAGTATTTTTTGGGCTGGCGTGGGCTGGTCGGAAGGAGTTTCAAAAAGTAGAGGCGTATCGGCTGTGGGCAGAGCAATTTGAACGGGCGAAGTATGACCTTTATGCGGTGATTGGGCAGCAGGGCGATGAATTAACCTGGGGTAAGCCCACTTCTCAAGGAATTGTGGATACCAAAACGTTTTCCCTAAAGCAGGTGCAGTCTATTCAACTGCTGGTGGATGGGAAAGCCGCCGATTGGGATAATCCACCTGCTAAAGGACGAGCCGAACTGGAGTTTTTTTATGTTAACAATGCAGACTCAGTCCGAATTCCTTTTACAGAATCGCCTCTTGCAGCCCAATGGGGACAGTTTTTGCAGAAAAGACTGGAAAGTCATTGACCCGATAAGTGATAGATGGAGCCAAATTTTGGTGTGCTGTTCGCTGGCTCTGATTTTTCTAGAAGAGTGTTTTTCCGAATCTCCATCTCGACAATTTGTTTCTCGGCGATCGCAAGATTACGTCTAAAAATAGCCAGTTGTTCTGCCAGAACTGACCGGACAAAATTTGCCTGAAGGTCTTGTAATAGAATAATTGCCTCTCGTAGATTAATGGCGTAGCGCACCGCACTTTCTATCTTCATATCAATGCTTCTTGTCAAAGCTTCTGTAGATTCTTGAGGAATAAACATCACAACTTTCTGCTTCGCATCACAACTACCTCTAAGAGTGCCCAATGTTTGAGGCGAATAGCAGTCAACATTGGTGAATTCTCAGAAAAAATATAGAGCAATACTTCGGATGAATTTTGAGCAGATTTTGAGGCTAAAATCCTGATTCAACCGCAGAGGCTTTCCAAAAGCTTTGTCTGTTTTTAGCGATCGCATCTGCCACTTGTCAGTGGATTGCCCAACGTTTTGTGAGGGTACGTGACATCGGGGCTGATTGCCGCTACATTGGGGCGAATTCGCCTACTTCTATGCTATGACTCGTCGGGTATTAAGTTCCGTGCCAAACCGTCCATCTAATCGTCCGCAGGTTGGGGCTAGTCGTCGCCCATCTCCACCGCCAGTGGTTCCTTTAGGGCGATCGCCTGCTCCAAATCCCCTACCGACAAAACCGCGATCGCTTGCCTCAAAAAAGAGTACTCATCCGTTAAAGCCGAAAGTAAAATGGACGCGGGTAGCCGGGGCGATCGCGCTCATGGTAATGCTTTCTGGAGGGATTGCGGGGTGTGGCTGGCTGGCGCTGCAATTGATCGTGAATCCACAATCGTCGGGATGGGTGAACCAGTGGCTTCCTGGTTGGTTGCCATCCAAAGGCACAGAACAGCCGTTCAGAAGCCTTCAGGCAATTCGGGCAGAACTCCGCAGTCAGGGAAAAACCGTCGGAGAACTGCTGGAACTGGGAAAGAATGTCAGTGTGGATGACAGAACAACCGTATCCGATCTGCTGCTGCCTGTGTTGGAGCCGCGCCCCAATTGCCAAAGTGATTGCGACCAAATTGTAGAATTGCGGCTGTATCAAAGGGCGACCGATGGGACAAGCGCCACCAATGAGCCGCTGTATTCCTTGGTCGATCAAGTTGAGATCGCAGGACCCGAAGAATCTTTTGCGATCGCGCCTTTAGTGGATGCCAAATCAGATAATCAAGGTTCCAGCCGAGCGTTGCCGCTGACCAGCTTGACCAAATATGAAGAGTTGCCAATCTCCCAAGGGATTTGGCTGAATCTCAGTGGGAAACGCGATCGGGGTAACGAAACCCTTGCTTACGGGCAAATTATTCACTACAATCCTAGTCGTTTTCATCTCAGCAAAAAGTTGCAGTGGACGAGTCCTACTGGGGAAGCCCCGGTCTGGAAAGAGGTTACTGGTGGCGGCACCTCCGAACTGATCGTCAACCACACGATTGGCATGGAGCCACAGTTTGAGGTTTATCAAATTATGCCGCTCAACTTTTTGCCTAGCCCCGTTCAGCTAGAATCGATTTCCCTTGCTGAATCAGCATTGCAACAGTCTACTTATCAATCGGCGCTGCTGCTGGCACGGGCAGGGTTATGGTCAACCAGTCTCAAATGGCTGGAATCGCTTAAAGAAAAATTGCCTGCTAAAGAATGGTCTAGTACGGCGCAAGCCCAGTTCGATCTGATCCGTTGGCACGCTCAGGTTACCCAAATTCAGGCGGATGGTTCTTGGGCAAGCCCTAGTCAGCAGGTGTTGGCAAATCTGATAGACGGGCGCTGGGAAAGGGCATTGCAGCTATTTCAATCGTCGATCGCTGCCAGTCATGAAACAGCAGATGTGCTAAAAGCGGACGTGGGCAGGCTAGAAAATCGGATCAAAGCTTTTGGGCAAACGGGATCGGACAAATTGGAGGTGAAAGCCTGGGGCACGTTGCTGGTTGCAGCCCAAAAAGGACAACCTGCCGCGATCGCCTGGTTAAAAAAACTGCCCAAAGTGACCGCAGCCGAAGTCGCCCAAATCAGCGCTTTAACGAAACGCCTTGATCCAGCGTTTACAGAAAACACGCTCAACAGCAACTCCAGTCGGGTTATCGGCACCATTCAACCTGTTGCTCAGATCAACCCAGCAGACTGGCTGCTTCCGCCCGGCAAAGAGCCACTGCAAGCCGATCAGCAAACCTGGTATCAAATGACGGTCACTGCCTTTCACAATGGCACTCGCTGGCAGTCGAATACCTTCTCAACCTTGCCCACTGGGGCGATCGCGCTTTGGAAACGATTAGGATTGAACACCACTCCCACCCTGCAAATTGTGGCATGGCAACCCCAGGGTGAAGCCCAGACGCTATTTGCAACCATTCAAGCAGTGAGATTACAAGGCGATCGCTTACAACTGCTCGTCTCCGGCAACGCTGAGTCGATTATGGGGAACCCGGATGCTCATGCCCTTGCCATGACCGACTCAGCCCTCCAGTGGCGCAGCCCGGACGTGATTTCCCTCGGTGACTGGATGCAGCAAAAAACAAAGTGGACGGCAAAAGCAATTCCAGCCCTCGCACAAGAATTGCAGCGAGCGATCGCCTTTACCAACTGGAAAGAGATAGAGCCACTCGCGGGTCAGTGGACGATTCAGCTTGCCAATCTGACGGGTGCAAACCAACCCGATGTCATCTTGACCCTCCAGCCCGACGACTTAAACGCACTCAATTCATTCACTGGGCGGTCGCCCAAATCAGCACTAAATCAGCAGCCCACAACCCTAATTTTCTCTGGCTCTGGCAAACTGCTATACAGCGAACTATCCGTAGAAAAAGACCAGCATTATCGAGCGATCGCCGACTTAGGCAATCCCTTACCCACCCTGGTCGTTGATTCGCCGAAACAGTACAAACTCTTGCAGTGGTCAACCAAGCGTCAGCAATTTAAATAGAGGTCAGGGGTCAGAGGTCAGGAACGTTCGCGCTCACCCCATGCAAATAATCTTTGCATCTCAACCAAGAATGTTTGTACATTCCAGTGCGGCGCGGTTGTTAGGCTGCTACGAAAATGCTTGTAATTGAATCTACCTGCTTCCATTCCTTTTCATTAATTGTGGGTAAACGATATCGGCGATCAACACAATGAATGAATGAATCGGCAGGATGACAAATAGAAGCGTTAAGAGCCTTGCCACAGCCATCGTGCCCTCAATCAGAGTAGGCTTTGGGATTAGCCAGTCGAAAGCGGAATCCAAAAAATTTGCAACCTGTTCCTTGCCGTCTACACAGAGCCAAGGACTATGAGCAACGATCGCATGTTCAGCTTCCCAATCTCGTACAGTCTGGAGGGAACTCCATAGAGATGCTCTGTCGAAAACATGTCCGAGTTGCACACCACGGGGCGTGTGTTGATACATTTGATTCCACCAAGTAGTAACACGCGAGAGGGGCGAAAAGGTTGCCGGGTCGAAGTCCATCACCAAATCGGTAAATATTACGGTACGTGACTCACGATGGAAAAAGACAAGCTCATCAATCCATCCATTTCCTGATCCAAAAATGCATTCGTCAATCTGCCCCGCCCATTCAGGTTCAGGTGTGTTCGTAGACAATGTTTTGTAGAAGGTTAAGTCTTTGCGCTTTGGAGTAAGCCGGGGTGAAGCATAGAGTCTGGCATCGGGATAAGCTTGGCTCCAGTCTCCGAGGTACAGATGATGTAAGTGATTGGGTGAGACGAGGTATTTTACAGCCCCAAGCCTATCGATATCGGCACGGATATCAGGAGTGAGTTGAATGGGAGAAAAAACGAAAAGACGACTATCGTTGAGGCGAATGACGATGGAGCGGTGCGTATAGGGATAGCGAGGCTGCATCGGGGGACGGTAGCAGACACACCCCATTGCCTCAATCGTCCAAATATTTGAGGCAACTTCTAACAAACCGCTTGCTGGTTTGTTAGAAACTGGTCGAAAGCTTTGTACCACAGCGCCCCCTAACCTAAAATCTGCATAGATTGTAATTGACTACAGTATTGGCTACCTAACAAAATTACTTTACCACTCGCCACTCGAAATTCGTAACTCGCCATTCTCTTTCATCGGATGCCAAAAAGATTGCCTAGACGCACTTTCAGAGCAACGTAAGCGGGTAATTGATAATGTTCCACCAACAGCCATGCCACCATCAAAAAGTGAATGGAAAACGAGAGCGCTATCCAAACCGTCGGGAACCTAGACCAACCGCTGCCTTCCAAGGGTGGAAAGGTGTGGGCAGACAACCCAATAAGCGTTGGCGGCAGAATGCTAATCACAGCGCCCAATAACCAGACTGCGATCGTCAAATCCACGTCTGGCTTATTCGTTGCCTGCCATTTGGTGCCCGTCCAGCGCCACGTTGCAG
>CASBQE010000056.1 GCA_949127665.1 Synechococcales cyanobacterium PMM_0083 | reverse complement strand
GTTTTCTACTCTCTAGTATTCCCTCGAATTTGACAAGACTGTGTGATTTGAAGCAAATATTTGTATGGGCGATCGCACACCAACCGCAGCTTCATCCATTCTTCATCAGAGTTCACTAGACGTGCTGTTGGGATGGTTAACGAAAACCCTGAACAGGCAAGAGTTTTTTCTCACCTTAAAGCTAAGTCAAGGGAAGAACGGGCACTCTAGAAATAGATTCACAAACATCGCCCCTATGACTATTCCAGACTTTCAAAGCATCATGCTGCCGCTCATGCAATTTGCCAGCGATGAAAAAGAGCATTCATCGAAAGAATCCATTGAATACTTAGCAAACTACTTCAACTTGACCGATGAAGAGAGAAAAGAGCCACTTCCAAGTGGAAAACAGCCTATTTTCAGCAATAGAATCGGTTGGGCTAAATCTCATTTGAATAGAGCAGGATTACTAGAATCACCGAGACGATCAATCTTTAAGATTACACGCAGAGGCATGGAAGTGCTTGCTCAAGAACCTGCAATGCTCAATATGAAAGTCCTTAAACAATTTCCTGAATATTTAGAGTTTATCGGTAGCGCAAACAATCAGGAAAAATCTGTTGTTCAGACAGAAGATGACTCAATTAGTCAGGATACTCCAGAAGAGATTGTGGAATATGGCTATCAAAAAATTAGACAAGCCTTAGCCCAAGATATCCTTGCCAAAGTTAAAAGTTTTTCACCCACTTTTTTTGAACAGTTGGTGGTGGAGCTACTGGTCAAAATGGGTTATGGCGGTTCGATTAAAGAGGCGGGTCGGGCGATCGGCAAAACGAATGATGAAGGAATTGATGGCATCATCAAGGAAGATCGGCTAGGTCTGGATGCAGTTTACATTCAAGCAAAGCGCTGGAATGATACGGTGGGTCGTCCCGAAATTCAGAGATTTGTGGGTGCGCTGGCAGGGCAGGGAGCCAAGAAAGGTATTTTCATCACCACATCCAAATTTTCTGAGCAGGCAAAGGATTATGCTCCTCGGAATGATACCAAGATAGTCCTAATTGATGGTGAAGAGCTTGCCCAGTATATGATTGACTTCAATTTGGGTGTTTCTATTGTGTCTGAATATCAAATCAAAAAAATTGATTCTGATTATTTTGGAGATGAATAAACTTGGTTTTCAGTAAGAAACCTGTAAGTTTTTGACCACTTGTAGAGTAGTGCTTACTGTGGTGCTAATCTGAGTCTTTGGAGCCGAAATAGAAGAGACGATCGCGATCAGAAATAGAAACCCAAAAAGGGCGATCGCGGTTTGAAAGAAGAGTGGAAAGTCAGAATTCCGTTGCATGGGAACCTCCTAGTTAATTAGGAACTTGTGAATGTGGAGTGATGTTCGTTTTGAGTTCCTATAGTTATCATCATCTTGGATCGGTCAGATTCCTGAAGTGATCTTGAGCTTTTGCGATTGTGATGTTGGTCTCTCAAAACTGGTGCGATCGCCAATATTCCATACATAGCCGCAATGCTCTTAGAAAAATCGCTGAAACGATCGCCCATCGGCAATTCTGTGCTAAAACTCTGGAGACATTTCCCGCTAGGGATGGTGTAGACTAAAAATCTTCTATCCCACATCTAGCTACAGCCCGTCCAATTTTCATCAAAAGCGAGACCTTACTATGGTTCGACTTAACCCCATTCTTCATCAAGAGACCGCTGCCACAGATACGCCAGATGCGATCGCAGAATCTCCGTCTACTAATCCCTTTCCGCCTACAGCACCCACAGCCAATCCTGTCTTTTATCGCACTTATAGCCGCCGCACTGAAGCTGGGCGCGAACCCTGGGATGTGGTCGTGGAGCGCACCACACGCGGATTAGTAAAGTTGGGTAAACTCACCGCAACGGAAGCTGCCTTGATTGAGCAAATGCAGCAAGAATTAAAAGCCCTGCCATCAGGACGATGGCTATGGGTCGGGGGTACGCCCTGGATTGAAAAACCTGAGAACTTTTCGGGTTCCTACAACTGCACCAGCACCAACGTTGTGGACTGGCAAGCTTTCGGGCTAATGATGGATCTTGCGATGATGGGCTGTGGCACGGGAGCGATTCTGGAACCGAAGTATATTGAGCGTCTCCCGACAATTCGCAACCCGATTTCGGTTAGTGTGGTGGGTGAAGTGGGCACGACTCCCGCAGAGCAACGGCGCGATCGCACCGAAGTAATCGTTCAGGCAAACACCGTTCAAATTCAGGTGGGTGATAGTCGTCAGGGCTGGGTTTCTTCCTATCAAACGTTGCTGGAGCTTTCTACAGACGAACGCTTCAACGACACAGTTCACGTCACAGTGGATGTTAGCGATGTCCGCCCTGAAGGAGAAGTGCTGAAAGGCTTTGGCGGTGTTGCCAACCCAATTCGACTGTCTGGCTTATATGCCCGTTGTGCGGCACTGTTGAACAAAGCGATCGGACGACAACTAACCTCGGTGGAATGCTGCCTACTAATTGACGAAGCTGCTGCAACGGTGGTGGCTGGCAACATTCGGCGCTGTTTGCCTGAAGATGCGCTGGTTCACACCTCGAAGGGCTTAGTGCCCATCAAAGATATCCAAGTTGGAGATTTCGTGCAAACGCCTTTAGGGTTTCGGCGGGTTGTGGATAAGTTTGACCAGGGTTGGCAGGATGTGTTTGAAATTGAAACCAATGCGACCCTGCCACGAGCCACTTTAAATCATCAACAGGCAGTTTTAGCGGATGCAAAGGGTGGAATTACTTGGAAGCGACTGGCAGACTTGAGTTCGGGCGATCGCTTGATGCACAACACTCAAATTTTGCCCGGAACCATCACCCACCTGCCAGCCGATTTTACCGAAATTCGACCCAGCCAAAGTCGCACCTCTAAACTGCTGACCATCCCAGAATTAACACCAGACATTGCCTGGTTGATTGGATTGACTCATGGGGATGGATACGTTGCCTTAGGACGAAACAAGCATGGCAAACCCTATGGTCGGGTTGAATGGGCGATGAATGGCTTGGATCTTCAGCTTTTACCCAAGATTCACGCAAAGTTGGATACCGTACTCGCTCTATTTGGGTTGACAGCGACTCATGGCTACGTCAGAGGCGAGAATACCGCGAAATCGGTGTGTTCCTCGATTCGATTCGCCGAGTACTTTTATCGATATATCAAGCAACCCAACACATCCTTGGAGGTGCCGCCGTTTATTTTGCAAGGGGCGATCGACGTTCGAGCCGCTTATTTGGCAGGATTGATGGATAGTGATGGTGCAGTCAACAATCGTCCGCCCCATTTAGTCACAACGGTTTATGGTTCATTTGCCAGACAGGTCGGTGTAGTCCTTTCCAGTTTAGGCATCGCAAGCAGACTCACAATTACTCAGCCACAGTTAGCTCAATGGCAGACAAAATATAATCTGACACTGCCAGCGCTAAAAGGACGATATAACGCGCTGATTGCCTGCCATTCTGCCAAAGGAGCTTTGCACCAAGGGCTAAAGACGTATGGCTTTACCATTCCTGGCTCAATCATGCGCGAAGCTTACACGTACAGCGAAATGCGCCAGATGGGTTTTCAGGGGAATCACTCGGTGGATTCCAACTACGAGCGCTATGTGGCGGAGGCTGAAATTGAGTTAGATATTCCCGTTACTGTCAAGGGGTTGGGCAGCTACGACCATCTGCAAACCTATGATATTGAAGTTGAAGAGGCTCACTGCTTTTACTGTGATGGCTATTTGACCCATAACAGTGCCGGGATGCGTCAGAGTGACAGCGAAGATGCTGAATTCGCTAGCGCCAAAGAAAACCTGTGGCAGCAAGATGCTGAGGGCAATTGGCGGATTGATGCCGAGCGCGATGTGCTGCGGATGGCGAACCATACCCGCGTGTTTCACCAAAAGCCAACCGAGCAAGAGTGCATTGATGCGGTTCGCAAGCAGTTTTATTCCGGTGAGGGCGCGATTCAGTATGCTCCAGAGGCGATCGCCCGCTCCAATAGCGACCTGTTCACCGATGCCAATCTGCGGACTGATTTTCTCAAGGCATACAATCAAGGCAATGCTTCTGCATGGCTGCAACAGCACCATCCACAGATGTCTGCCGCCGAATTAGAGCATCGCCTTGGACGCTATGGTTTAAATCCCTGCGGGGAAATAATTGGGGCAGATTTTCACTGCAACTTATCAGAGGTACATCTCAATCAAATTGATCCACTGGACTACGCAACTCAGGAAAAAGCCTTCACCGCTGCCGCCCTATCCGTTGCTGCCTTGCTGAATCATCAATTTGGCGAACCCCGCTATCAATTTTCCCGCGAACTTGATCCAATTGTCGGAGTCTCGTTTACGGGCTTGTTTGACTTCTTTGTTCATGCTTTTGGCGTGGAATGGCTGCACTGGTGGCAGGCAGGCAGACCCAGCACGATCGCAGGGTTAGAGTTGCATCAACGAGAGCAGGCATATTTGATGCGGTGGCGGGAGACCGTTCATCAAGTCATTTGGAAGTATTGCGACCAACGCGGCATCAAGCGTCCCAATCGCTGCACCACTGTGCAACCCGCAGGCACCAAGTCATTGCTCACGGGCGCGAGTCCGGGTTGGCATCCACCTAAAGCCCAGCGCTTTATTCGGCGGATTACGTTCCGCAAGAGTGATCCAGTGGCGATGGCATGTTTGGATTATGGCTACAGCGTTGTGCCGTCCCAATCAGACAAAGACGAAAACGGCAATTTGCTCAACAATCCATTTGACGATCGCTGTACTGAGTGGCTAGTGGAAATTCCAGTGGAGGTGTCTTGGGCAAACTTGCCAGGAGCCGATGAAATTCCGATTGAGCAGTTTTCGGCGTTGGCGCAGTTTGATTTCTACATGCAAGTGCAAAAACACTACACCGCCCACAACACGAGCGCTACGGTGGAGCTAACCGAAGCCGAAGTGGAACCCTTGGGACGACGGATTTATCAAGCGATCGCCAACGACGAAGGCTACATCAGCGCGGCTTTGCTTGCCCGATTTGATGCGCCCTTTCCTCGCTTGCCGTTTGAGAAAATCGACAAAGACACTTTTGAGCGCCTGGAAACCGAAGTGAAAACTCGCCAGCGTACCAATGATTTCTATAGTGCCCTCAGCCGCTACGACTCTGGCTTCAACCTAGCCGAAGGTCCTGCTGGCTGCGATAGCGACAAGTGCATGATGCCAGAGCAAAAGGGCTGACATATCGCTGGCAGTTTGGCTGCAAATCCTTGCTGACTGCCGGCGAGAAAACCTTCACAGCGAAGCGATCGCTTCGCTGTGAAGGTTATTTACTCCGTTCCGTTTGTTTGAGTCGGCTAAGAATGTTAGCTGCACGATTTACTGTCTCTGGTTGGGTCAACAATCCCTGTGAGGGACTAAACAGCACTGCCAGCACAAAGAAGCCGCAGCTAATTAATACAATGCAGGGTCCAGAAGGGACATTTAAGTAGTAACTGATATACATCCCAATGACGCTAGAAACGGCACCCAGCAGCGCACCCAAACCCATCATCTGGTGTAGTTGTTTAACGAGCAAATAAGCAGTAGTCGCTGGACCCACCAGCAGAGCCACCACCAGAACCACGCCAACCGTTTGCATACTGGCAATAATCGTCAGCGTCACCCCTGCCATCAAGCCCAAATAAATACTATTGATTGGTAAGCCGATCGCCTGTGCGCCTAGGCGATCAAAGGTATAGAAAAACAACTCTTTATAAAATAGACGAACCAGCGCTAAAACAACCAGCGTAATCATGGCGGTGCGGCTAACATCGGCTTGGGTAACTCCTAAAATATCGCCAAACAGAAAGCTATCGAGATCGAGCTTATTTCGCAGCAAGGTGATCAGCAACACGCCAAGGGCAAAAAAGCTGGAGAAAATCAGCGCCATCGCGGCATCCACTTTGATCCGGGTTTGAGAGCGAATCCAGGCAATCAAAAAGGCGCTGATAATCCCTGAAACAAATGCGCCAATCAGGATATTGATCTGCAAAAAAAAGGCGATCGCCAATCCGGGCAACACCGAATGTGCCATGACATCGCCCAATAGTGCCATTCGCTGCACCAATAGGTAAGTGCCCACAACCGGGCATAAAACACCCGCGAGAATGCCGACCATCAGGGCATTCCGCATAAACTCAAAGCTAAGCGGTTCAAACAACCATTCCAACATAAGCGGTTTAACAGAAGAATGAGTTTTCGAGCGCATCGTGAAAATGCCTGGGTTGGGGCGGAATGCCATACGCCAGTTCAATGTTAGTAGGGGTCATCACCTCTTTGGGAATACCCTGAGCCACGAGTCGCTGGTTGATCAACAGTAATTGATCATAGTGGTTTAAGATGCCGCCCCATTCATGACAACTAATCAACAGCGTTTTGCCCTCCGCTTTCAGTTCATCGTAGATTTGAAAGATCAACGCCTCTGTTTTTTTGTCTACGGCTGCGAGGGGTTCATCAAGCAACAGTAGATCGGCTTGCTGGGCGATCGCCCTAGCCAGAAAAACCCGCTGCTGCTGTCCACCGGAAAGCGATCCAATCGGGCGATCGCGCAAATCAAACAGATCCACTCGCCGTAAAGATTCTTTAACAATTTCTGCCGACTGTCGACTGGGGGAGCGAAACCATCCGGCATGAGTCGTTCGAGCCAGCATCACCACATTCCAAACTGTAGCGGGATAATCCCAGTCAATTTGCGATCGCTGCGGCACATAGGCAACCTGCTGGCGCTGCTGTTGGAGAGGCGCATCTCGATACAGCACTTCGCCAGATTGTTTAGGAATTAACCCCAACAGTGCTTTGATTAGCGTACTTTTTCCTGCCCCATTAGGACCCAACAGTCCGACCAGCGTTCCCTCTGGAAGTTTGAAGCTGATATCCTCTAGCGCTTTTACGCTCCGGTAATTGACAGAAAGGTGCTGAACCAGTAGCATATCAACCTGTAATGATAACCATTCTCATAACATTACTGGAAAACTCATGTTCTGTAAACAAATAGTCTGTAAACTATTTTCTTCAAGACTCTATCGGATGGGTGGATTCGCTGCCTTATCGCTAATGCTGGGCATCAACGGCTGTAGCCCTTCCCCGAATCAATCGATTAGTCCTAGTCCAGCTACTTCTGCGACAAGTGGCGCAATCACCATCACGGGCGAACGTCCGCTCGTGGTTGCGACGAACTCCGTCGTTTGCGATCTCACCCGGCAAATTGCCGCCGATACGGTTGACCTCAAATGCCTAATTCCTGCCGGTGCCGATCCCCACGAATATGAACCTAAACCCGAAGATAGTAAAGCGATCGAACAAGCAAAGTTGATTTTGTATGGCGGCTATAACTTTGAATCCACGCTGATTAAACTGATCAACGCAAGCTCAAACCCTGCCCCCAAAATTGCGGTTCATCAACTGGCAGTTCCTAAACCCCAACAGTTTGAGGAAGATGGCAAAACCGAAATCGACCCTCACGTCTTTCACAGCGCTGCCAATGGCGTTGCGATCGCCGAGGTAATCAGCAAAAACCTAAGTCAATTGAAACCCGGCAATGCGTCTGTTTACGCTACAAACACCAAGAAAGTGACGGATGAACTGTCACAACTCAACACCTGGATTAAGTCAGAAATTGCCACCATTCCAGCAGCGCAACGGAAGCTAGTCACCACTCACGATGCGTTTGGCTACTACTCTAAGGAGTATGCCATTCCAGTCCTCGGAGCGCTACAGGGCATTAGCACCGAAGAAAAACCGACTCCAATGCGAGTAGCAGAATTGGTTAAAGCGATTCAAGTGGCGGGAGTGCCGACAATTTTTGCAGAAGCTACAGTTAACCCGAAGCTGATTGAGGCGGTGGCGAAGGAAGCAGGTGTCAAGGTGGCAGACCAAGATTTGTTTGCGGATGGGTTGGGCGAAAAGGGGAGCGTCGGCGAAACATATCAGAAGTTTCTTATCACCAATACCAAAACTATTGTCGAAGGCTTGGGTGGAAAGTTCACACCGTTTCAACTCAAGACCGTTACCTTTCCCAATCTGAGGCAATTAGCAATGGTACGCGGTCAATAGATTCAAACCCGAAGCCTATCCCTAAAATAACGAAAAGTAACTTGCCAATTGCCTTACTCGCCAACAACTGCTCGCTCCTAATCCTCCCACGATAGATCAGCTTTTAAGTCTTCAACTGAACCACTTTTCGTAGTTCCAGCACGGACAGCCGCCAAAGTTTGCGCCGCATTTTCAGCGATTTCTGCTCGGCGCTTTTCGATGCGGCGCTTGCGAATTAGGTCAAACAGCATCTCTTGATCGTCTGTGGAGAGTTCGTCAACATACTCGACGAGTTCATGAAACAAAACCGAGTGAGTCATCAAAATCTCTCCACAAAACGCGACTATCACTATTATGCGCCAACGGCTTCTTTGGCGGCGTAGAGGACTTCAGCGGTGATCACTTCGATGTTGCGATTCAGGTTGTACAGCGATCGCTCACTTCTCTTGCAGATAAAATCGGCACCCTGCTACCTATGAAATCTTTAGCATCACGAGTAACAATAGCATCCAGCTTTTGAGACATTGCACAGGCAATCTGGATGGCATCTTCAAAATCCTTTAGGTTGAGAGTGAAAGCTTGTTCAAGCGTAGATCGATCAACGGTGCAAATTTCCAGACTTGTAAGAATTTGGGCGATCGCTTGAGTTGCAGTGCTAACACTTTTGGTGTGTCGCCGAACGATATAAAAAATGTCGGTTAATGTTGTTGCGGACACGTAGCCAATTGCCCGCCCTGCATCAATGCTCTCTAGAAGCAGTTTGGCATCTCGCACAAAAGGCTCTCGTTCCAACAAAGCATCCAGCAAAATATTGGTATCGATTAGAACTTTCATTACAGATATTTTGCAGCCCGTCGCTCGTCCAACAGTTTCTCAACTTCTGCATCGGTTGGCGGTAAATCGTTGGTTTTTGCCAACCCTAAGAGTGATGTTGCTAAACTTCGTGGCGGTGTAATGGAACTGGTTTCATCATGAATTGATTGAACAATTACATCAATCAGTGCTAATCGTTCACGAATGGGAAGTTGCCGAATCTGACTGTAAAAGTCTTGGGATAGCATACGCCTGAATCAAAAAGGGATAGCTCAAAGGCTATCCCTAGAATAACGAAAAGCAGTAAACAAGGCTCTATGCGCCAACGGCTTCTTTGGCGGCGTAGAGGACTTCAGCGGTGATCACTTCGATGTTGCGATCGCGGGCAAATTTCTCAGTGTTGCGCTTCACCTTGCCGCGCACAAAACCAGGGATTTTGTTCAGTTCTGCCGTGCCATCCTTGCTCCAGTTCATATCGGAGTCAGCAGACATGCCCCGCGTGATCACTTCCTTGGTATCGTGACCGCCAAAGATTTCCAGCAGGTGGTCTTCCATGCCCAAGGTGAAAGAGTTGTAGATTAAATCCACAAGCTGGTTGGTGCCTTCGTAGCCCAAGAACGGTTTGTAGCCAATCGGGAAGTTTTGCACATGAATTGGGGAGGAAATTACGCCGCAGGGAATATCAAGCCGCTTACCTACATGGCGTTCCATTTGGGTGCCAAAAATGGCAGAGGGTTCCACACGAGCAACCGCATCGCCCACAACCCCGTGATCATCCGTGATAATCACTTCATCGCAATACCCGCTGACCTGCTCTCGGAACCACTCTTCGTCATATTTACAGAAGGTGCCAGCCCAGACGACGTGAATCCCCATTTCGCGGGAGAGAACTTTGGTAATAGCGGCGGCGTGGGTGCTGTCACCATACACTACGGCTTTTTTGCCCGTCAGGTTTTGGCAGTCGATCGATCGCGAGAACCAGGCAGCTTGAGAGACATTCAAGGTTTGGTTTTCGATGTAAGCATCATAATCAACGGCTCCGCCCTGAGCGTTGATCACTTGCTGAATTTTGCGAATGCAACGCGCCGTTTCCACTACACCCATCGGCGTAATGTCGATGTAGGGCATCCCAAATTCTTGCTCTAGATATTCCGCCGTCATCATGCCCAGTTCGCGATAGGGCACCAGGTTAAACCAAGCTTTGGGTAGGTTTTTCAGATTGTGAACGGAAGCGCCTTCGGGAATGATATCGTTTACCTCAATGCCCAAGTCTGCCATTAGCCGTTTTAGCTCGGTGCAGTCGTGGTTATTGTGGAAGCCCAAGGTCGAAATGCCGATGATGTTAACAGAAGGCTTCTCGGTTTTGGCTGTGGCGATGTCACCTTTTTTACGGGCTTTTTCAATATAAAACTGAACGATTTGATGCAAGGTGCGATCGGCGGCTTGCAGTTCGTTAACGCGGTAGTGGTTCACATCTGCCAGCAATACGTCGCCTTTCGCTTCGATTTGGGCACGTTGGACAAAGTTTTCTAGGTCTTCTTGCAAAATGCTGGAGGTGCAGGTGGGAGTCAGCACAATCAAGTCGGGATGTTCTTCAGCATCTTTGCGGACGATGTTGTCTACCACTTTTTCTTGGGAGCCACGCGCCAACACATGGCGATCGACCACGCTGGTGGTCACTGGAGTAAAGTCTTTTTCTCGCGACAACATCGATCGCATGACATTGAAGTAGTCGTCACCAATGGGGGCGTGCATGATGGCATGGACGTTTTTAAAGGAGGTGGCAACGCGAAGAGTGCCAATGTGCGCTGGACCTGCGTACATCCAATAAGCCAGTTTCATAGGGTTCTCTTTTAGGGGATAAGGGAATGGGAGCTAGAGGCTGTAAAAATATATGCGCTGTTATTCAATCATTGTCTCAAAGCCAGCCGGAATCTCAGCAAATAGTTGAGTTTATTTAGATTATTTAAGATCAATAAGCAAAACTCTTGAAAGCATACACCCACTGAGCTTTCAAGAGTTTTGATTGAACTGGATATCAGATGTTTTCTGACATGATTCTTATTGCAGTTTGCCTGCTGACCTGAAACTTGCATCGAAAACTTGTAGAAACATCTACAGAAATCACTGGATGAGCAAATCAACAAAAAAATTACAGGTATATTTTTGTGGTGTGGGCGATCGCTTAAAAAATTCACCTAAAATTAATCAGAATTGACCGGGGATTATTCTGTTCGCTTGGGTAATCTAATAGAATGCTTACACAATTTGACTATCCTGGCGGAGCTTAATCATCACTTGGAGATTTTAAGATGCAGGTTGAACAGAGTTTATGGACTGAAACCAATGGCTGGCAACCATCACCACTTGGAAAGTTAGGAAACCAAGCGCAATTGGTTTTGCTGTTTGGCAGTCCAGCGCTATTAAAACTAGACAGCCATACACAGCTTTTGAGGCAGGCATACCCAAAGGCTGACGTATTGGGCTGTTCAACGGCAGGCGAAATTGGTGGGGCGCAGGTGACGGATGAGTCGCTGGTGGCAACGGCAGTTCACTTTGAACATACGCAAATTCAAGGACATTCGATTCGGCTAGACGCGGGAGAAACCAGTTTGGCAGCAGGCGATCGCTTGGGGCAACTGATCGAGCCGGAAGGACTTGCCCATGTGTTGGTTCTCTCCGATGGCTTGCATGTAAATGGCAGCGATTTGGTGCGGGGCATCTTGCCGCACTTGCCAGAGGGCGTAACGGTGACGGGTGGCTTATCGGGAGATGGCGATCGCTTTCAGGAAACCTTTGTGCTGTGGAATGGCACTCCTGAACAAGATACGATCGCGGCGTTGGGGCTATATGGCGATCGCTTGCAGGTGGGCTACGGCTCCCAGGGTGGCTGGAGTCCCTTTGGACCAGAGCGAGTCATTACTAAATCTGATGGCAATGTGCTGTATGAGCTAGATAGTCAACCCGCATTAGAACTCTACAAAAAATACTTGGGCGACCATGCCGAGGGCTTACCCGCAACCGGGCTGCTGTTTCCCTTAAGCCTGCAAACTCAAACGGGCGATCGGCGCATTGTTCGCACCATTTTGTCAGTTGATGAAGCCGCCCAAAGCTTGACCTTTGCCGGAGACGTGCCTATGGGAGTCACCGCGCAACTGATGCATTCCAATGTCGATCGCCTGATTGATGGCGCAATAGAAGCGGCTGAAACCAGTCACCAAGCGATGCAGGTCGCACCTGAACTCGCCATTTTGATCAGTTGCGTGGGCAGAAAATTGCTAATGAGGCAACGAATTGAAGAAGAAGTAGAAGGAGTGCGTGACGTTTTAGGCAAAGAAACTGTCCTGGCTGGATTCTATTCTTATGGTGAAATTGCGCCTTTTGAGATCGGGGCAACCTGCGAATTGCATAACCAGACGATGACCATTACCACCTTTGCAGAAACATGACTTTAGAACCACACCGCCTATTGCAGCGCCAGATCAAGCGGTACTTGGGGAACTCTACTAATCTTCCAGAAGACTGGCAGAAATTTATTGCAGCGGTGAACGATGCCTATCATCAAGCTGACGACGATCGCGCCCGCATCGAACGCACCTTGGAGCTTAGCTCTAAGGAATTGCTGCAAGCAAACACCCAAATGCAAGCCTTGCTGCAAACCGTAGAAAACCAGGTTGCAGAGCGCACTGCCGAGTTGACGGTTGCCAATGCAGAATTAGAAAACGCGATGCAAGAGCTTCGCGACACTCAAGGTCAGCTCATTCAAACCGAAAAGATGTCATCTTTGGGGCAATTGGTAGCAGGCGTTGCCCATGAAATCAATAACCCAATTAATTTCATTCACGGCAATCTCAACTACGCCAGTGAATATGCTCAAGCCCTACTCAGGTTAATTCAGCTTTATCGAACCCATTACCCTAATCCCGCACCTGTTATTCAAGCAGAAATCGCTGCGATCGACCTAGATTTTTTAATCGAGGACTTTACAAAGTTGCTGCAATCGATGAATATGGGCACCGATCGCATCAAGCAAATTGTCCTTTCTCTCCGCAACTTCTCCCGGATTGACGAATCAGAGATGAAAGTAGTGGACATTCACGACGGTATCGACAGCACCTTGTTGATTTTGCAATATCGCTTGAAATCGCGCTCCGGATCTTCGGGAGTCGAGGTGATTAAGCAATACAACATCTTGCCCATGATTGAATGCTATGCCGGACAGTTAAACCAGGTGTTTATGAATCTCTTGGCAAACGCGATCGACGCGGTTGAATCTCGCTTCTTAAATACCGGACTAGAAGACAGCGCGTTTGCCACAAAAGGCGTTAAATCACAGCCTGCTTTAGAAGCGAAAATCCAAGGGGCATTGCAGCGTAGCCAACCCATAACAGCGATCCAAAATCAAACCGCTCCAACAATTTGGATTAGCACTGAGCAGGTGGGATGCGATCGCGTTCTAATTCGCATCGCCGATAACGGATTCGGAATTCCAGAGTCATTAAAACAGCGACTATTCGATCCCTTTTTTACCACGAAACCCATTGGTAAAGGCACAGGCTTAGGGCTGGTTGACTGACAGAAGTAATGTGACATCAGCCAGAAAGGGGACTGAAAGGGAGTTTTAAGCAGAAAGAAGAAAGAGGCGTAAGCTGTTGTGAATCCAAAAACGAACAACAGAGAT
>CASBQE010000055.1 GCA_949127665.1 Synechococcales cyanobacterium PMM_0083 | reverse complement strand
AGCGATCGCGCCATTCTGTCCGCCAAAGCCGAAGGTCAAACATAAGGCGTGATCAAGGTTGGCATATCGAGCCTGAGTCACAAAATTTAGGTCGAAATCTGGATGCTGCAAGCCCACATTGGGCGGTAACTGTTGATGTTTGAGTGCCATCAGGCAAAAGGCGGCACCTAAAGCACCCGACGCGCCGATCGTGTGCCCGGTTGCGCCTTTGGTGGAACTAACGGGAGCATTGGGCAAAAGCTGCTGAACTAACGCGGCTTCGTTGCGATCGTTGAGCGGTGTGGCGGTGCCGTGGGCGTGAATGTAGTCAATATCTGAAGGAGTTAATCCGCCGCGATCGAGACATTGCTTAACCGCGATCGCAGCCGCTCGACTATTTGGTTCGGGGGCGCTTATATGATATGCGTCCGCAGTGAAACCCCAGCCCACAATCTGCCCGTAGGGTTGAGCGCCGCGCTGTTGAGCTAACTCGGCGGATTCTAACACCAACACAGCACCGCCTTCACCCAAAACCAATCCTTCGCGATCGCGGTCAAATGGATAAGCCCCCGTCTTTGCTAGTGCGCCCATCTGGCGAAATCCGGTGAGGGTGAGCGGCGTAATCGGCGTTTCCACGGCTCCCGCAATCACGCGATCGCACTGCCCCATTCTAACTAACTCATAGGCTTGAGCGATCGCCCGTTTGGTGAGGCAACCTGGGACATTGCAGATCGAACGTTGCCAGAAAATAGTCCCGTTCTTAAAGCAATAAAAGACTATTTGCCGTCAGAAGGCTTGCTACGCGCAGTAACAGCGGGAGCTAGGGAGTCACTGGGTTGGACAATCATCCGGGCACTTGCCAACGCTGTTCGGCAAATCTGGTCGCGCAAGCGAAAACCGGATGCAATGCAGGCGATCTTAGATTGGGATAGTGAGGTCGCGGTGGGTCGCTGTCAAGTCACGAATCAGCAAGTGCTGACTGCGATTGGGCAACTCGCTCAAGCAGCCCGCAGGTCGGTTTTGCTTGTAATTGATGAATTGGGTAAGAATTTAGAATATGCCTCTCGTCATCGTAGTACTGAAGATTTATATTTACTCCAGCAGATCGAAGAGTTACGCCATGATAATTATCAGGTCTATTTTGTAGGCTTGCTGCATCAGTCATTTGTAGGTTACAGCGAACATTTAACCGCGATTGAGCAAAATGAGTGGACGAAGATTCAGGGAAGATTTGAAAATCTGCAATTGACTGAATCTCCGAGCCAAATGACACGGCTAATTGGGCTTGCGATCGCCCAGTCTGATTCGCTTGCCTTAGTCTGCGATCGACAGGCTCAAAGCTGGTATCGGATACTTCAAGCAACGCTGATTGATCGAGAAGTATCGGCAAAAGTTTTAGCCTCAACTTATCCACTGCATCCTTTAACTGCATTAGTTCTGCCACTGCTGTGTACTCGCTATGCCCAAAATGATCGATCGCTATTTACCTTCTTAACCAGTGATGAACCTCATGCCTTAACCCGGTTCCTCCAGACGCATCACCTAAAAGATGATCAGTTTTCAACCCTTAAACTGCATCAGCTATATGACTATTTTGTGGAGTCTGTCGCAGGACTCGCGTCTCAGGTCAATCTTCAGCGATGGGTAGAGATTCAAGCCTTAATTCAAGATGCGCGATCGCAGGATGAAGACATTCTCAAGGTCTTGAAAACTGTTGGAATTCTTAATTTAATCGCTTCTACAGGAACACTCAAAGCATCGCCTGAATTAGTGGCGCTATCCCTATGCGATCGTCCAAATGACAAAATCGCTTTGAAGTACTGGCGCAAGCAAATTAACTCGTTGAAGGAACGAGGCACCATTACCTATCGTTCTCAAGCAGATGAATTGCGAATTTGGGAAGGGTCAGATTTTGATGTAGAGGCAGCGATCGTCAAACAAATTGAAGAGTCGCAGCGAGTGTCTCTTGCCCAACTTTTGACAGCGACTCATCCGCTTAAGCCAATGGTGGCACAACGCCACTACACGACAACAGGGAACCTCCGCTACTTTGAGCAACGATATGCGGATAGCCTGACTTCGTTGCTTGAACTCAGCACATCGCTATCTGGCACAGATGGGTTAATTGTCTATTGGCTGGATGTTGATGTTTCACAAGAGATGCTCAAACAGACTTCGGATGGCAAACCTTTTGTCTTGGTCACAACGAGTCATCTTGATTTGTTGCGAATTCGATCGCAGCATTTGCAGGCACTTAGGACGATCAAGAAAGATGCCCCAGAGCTAACATCTGATGGCGTAGCACGACGAGAAGTAACCCATCGTTTGGTATCTGCCGAGCGGCTGCTCAATGAAACAATGCAGCAAGCATTTAATTTGACGGAACAGAATCAGTGTTGGGTTGAAGGTGAAATACATCAGGTCTTCAGCACTCGTGAGTTTCAGGCTGTCCTTTCGGAATTATGCGATCGCACTTACCCGATCTCATTACGCCTTGACAATGAATTAATTAATCGTCGGGAACTGACTTCTCAAGGCGCAAAAGCACGGCGAGAACTGATTGAAGCAATGCTGAAATCTGCTCACCTCGAAAAATTGGGGCTAGAAGGGTATGGTCCCGAAGTCGCAATGTATTACTCGGTCTTAGAGGCAACAGGAATTCATCGACAGGAATCAGATGAATGGGGCTTCTATCCGGCTCGCCTACAATCTGGAGCAGAAACAGTATGGGAGAAAATAGAGTCTTTCTGCGTAACATCAACTGCTCAACAGCGATCGCTGGATTTGCTTTATCAAGAATTAGCGTTGCCTCCCTATGGTGTGAAAGCAGGCGTGGTTCCGCTCTTATTAGCGGCTTTCTTGCTTTACCGAGCCGAGGATATTGGAGTTTACAAAGATGGAACTTTTATTCCAGTTTTAGAACCAGAACATTTTGAATTGTTGGTGAAAGCGCCTGAGCGTTTTTCAGTCAAACATTTTGAGATTGCTGGACTGCGATCGCAGGTGTTCCAAAAGTTAGAAGTGGTGCTGAAGTCTGCCCATAACAAAACTCTGTCGGGAGTGCGAAATGCGTCTTTGTTAGCGATCGCTAAACCGTTGTTCAAATTCGTCAGACAACTTCCTCAATATACCCTCAAAACTCAGCGGCTGAGTCAGACTGCACAGCAAGTTTTGCAGGCACTTCAGACTGCCCAAGAACCAGACGAGCTACTGTTTACATCACTTCCGAAAGGCTGCGGATTTGAACCAATCACGTCAGGATCCTTACCCAGTGAAGAAATTGCCGAACGATTTAGGGAAACGCTAGTGCAGTGCATTCATGAAATTCAGACCGCTTATGAAACCCTATTGCGAGATTGTCAGGTGTATCTACATGATGCGTTTGCAGTTCGGAGCAAGCAAGGCAATTTGAGAGAAGATTTAAGGGTACGGGCAAGCTACTTGGTGGGAAATTGCATTGAGCCAACGCTGAAGCGATTCGTTCGGGATGCGGTTGATGAGACCACCACTCATACAGAGTGGTTAGAGGCTTTAGTCATGACGATAGCCGATAAGCCCCCCCGAACTTGGAGCGATGAAGATCTGACTCGGTTTGAAAGTTCGCTTAGTAATTTAACACGGCGGTTTCAAAATCTAGAGGCTTTACATAGAGATGCACCCAAGACAGGAAAAGGGTTTGAAGCTTTGAAGCTAACGGTTTCAGAAACAGATGGAAACGAAGAACATGAAGTGGTGTGGGGCGACGACGAGCAAGTGAAACAGGTTGAAGAATTGATTGCTAACACTCTTGAGAATCCAGTATTACGAAATAATTCTCGACTACAAAAATTTTATGCGGCTAAACTGAGTCAGAAATTATTGAAGCGTGATGTGGAATCTCAGAATGAGTTAGCGCAAATGAAGAAACGCAGTAGAAGGTCGGCGGTATGAGCGAAAAGAAAGTCAGACACATTTTAGGACTCTCTGGAGGAAAGGATAGCACGGCTCTCGCCTACTTCATGCGAAAGCATTACCCCGAACGAGAAATCGAGTATTTCTTCTGTGACACCCACAAGGAATTGCCAGAAACCTACGATTATTTGAACCTGATCGAAGCCCGTTTACGCATCAAAATTCATTACTTGGAAGCAGAACGCGGCTTTGACCACTGGCTGGATGTCTATGGTGGAGTCTTGCCATCTCCCCAAGTGAGATGGTGTACAAAGCAAATGAAAATTATTCCATTGGAAAAGTGGGTAGGGGATGATGACGTAATCAGCTATGTCGCGATCCGAGCCGATGAGCAGCGAGATGGGTATGTTTCGACTAAGCCCAACATTACACCGGAGTTTCCCTTTAAGGAGCATAGAAAGGTTAAGGCTGACATACTGGGATATCTGGAAGAAAGCGGTCTTGGCTTGCCCAGTTACTATGAGTGGCGATCGCGATCGGGCTGTTATTTCTGCTTCTTTCAGCGTAAATATGAGTGGGTGATGCTGCACGAAAGACATCCCGACCTGTTTGCCAAAGCGGTGCAGTATGAGCAAAACCACCGGGACGGTAGAACCTACACCTGGACTCAGGGCGAAACCCTACTGGAACTGATTGCCCGAAAAGATGGCATCATTGCCGACCACCACAAAGCCATGACTCGGCAACAGCAAACCCAGCCCAACCGACCCCTAGCCGAGAGTTTGGCAGATGTTTTGGATGAAGAGGATGATACGATGCCCTGTTTGGCGTGTCACTTATAAAATTTGCCATACTAAACCCAACTCCTGCAATAGACCCAACCAGAGGAAGTCATGATTGCCCAACCGTCAGAATCCGCAACAATTCAGCCGACGACCCTAGAGACGATCCAAACCCATCTGCACCGTTTGGCTCCCGAACAGCAGCAACAGGTGCTAGATTTTGTCGATTTCTTAGCGCAAAGAACCCAGCCTCAAACATCAGAAAAAAGCCTGTGGGATGTGCTTGATGAAGTAGCCGACAGCATTCCAATTGAAGAGCGAGACAAAATGCCCACTGATGGCTCTTATCAACATGATCATTATCTCTACGGCACACCAAAGCGAGAGTTATGAAATTTTTTGTTGATACTGCCTATTGGGTTGCGCGGCTGAACCAAGATGATCAGTGGTATCAGCAAGCTAAACAACTTGAGTCGCAAGTAAAAAATAGCAGACTGTACACTACTGAGTTGGTGTTAGTTGAATTTCTCAATTATTTCAGTAATTTTGGACCAAAAACGCGAGTGGAAGTTTCCAGAGTGGTGAACGCTACCTTAGCAAAGCCGAATGTCAGGGTTGTGTGGCAAACTCAGGCTTTGTTTGAATCTGGTCTGGATCTCTACAAAGCTCGTTTAGATAAGGGATATAGCTTAACTGATTGCGTTTCGATGGTGGTGATGCGACAGGAGACTATTCAGGATGTTCTGACCCACGATCGCCACTTTGCCCAAGAAGGGTTTGCCATTTTGCTGTAACGCGATCGCCCTTGCCATTCCTACCCTCTAACCCAATGACGCTGCCCACTCGCCCACTCAACAAAACTGACCTACGATCGCTGCTGGCGCAACAGTCTCAGGTGATGGATTTTGGGGAGTTTTTGGAACTCTAAGACCCGACCTCAAGGATCTGGAAAAAGTGTGTGTGAGATACTAGTTTTGACTGATGGAGGGATGAAAATGACGATTGAACAAGTCTGGGTGGAAAAATTGCGATCGCTGCCGCCCGATCAGCAGCAGGAAGCGCTAAATTTTGTGGAATTTTTGCAAGCTAAGCAGCAACGTCTCCCATCCAATGGAACTCGATGGCATGGAATTTCGGCGTTGGATGCGGCTCGGAGTGTGATGGGTGAAGTTGGGGATGCACCCGCTGACTTATCCACAAATCCAGAGTATATGGCAGGCTTTGGGGAGTCATGAAACGGCAAGTTCTGCTGGATACAGGCATTCTGGTCGCCTTTATCAGTCCCCGTGATCACTATCAGCCAATCGCCCTTGCCATTCCCACTCTCTGACCCAATGCTGACGCTGCCCACTCGCCCACTCAACAAAACTGACCTACGATCGCTGCTGTTAGCGATCGCCCATAGTGCAACCCCGACGCTAAGTCCTCTGGGAATTACCAAGGCATGACTGAGATTGAATCCCAAGCCCTATTGATTTTGAACACTCTAGTAGAGATTCCCTTTTCTGACTGCAATCCAATTACTAGAGGTTTTGAACAGTTGACGACAAAACCCGGCATCTATGCTGTGGCTCATCGGCTAGATGGATTGTTGTATGTGGGCAAAACTCAAGACTTTAAGGAACGTTTTAGAGGGGGACATAAAGCCCTGACTTGGGCGTGGCTGGAAGATTATGATCATAGGGATGTGGCGATCGCGACCTATTCTATCGATTTCATGCGATGGCGAACGTTATCATCAGAGCTAGAGCGAATCATCCTCCAGATTACGAAACCGCCCTTTAATGCCCGTATACCAACGAGGGAATGATGATGATGCAAAAAATAACGTTTGAACCAGAAATAATCGACCATCTTAACCCAGTTGCGGCTCGGATGATATTGGCAGCATTGCCAGTTCCAATTCGGGAATCGTTTGAACGGCGGGCGGCTGAGATTGAATACCCAATTGAGGCGGTTTTGGAAATGGCTCTTGTCAGTTTTCTCGATAGTGAAGCCCTCAGTTTCACAGATTGCAAGCCTCGATATTAAGTCAGTTTACAATCTCAGCCATGCCGCCTATGCCTGCTTTTCCTATTTATCCACTCAACAAAGCTGACCTACGATCGCTGCTGTTAGCGATCGCCCAATCCCCACCAGGCACTCCCCTAACCGCCCAAACGGGTTTAACCACCGCTGCTTTTCGCAACGCTACCCAGTGGGCACAAGCAACCCATCTGCTCGATGACCGGGGACTCACGCCAGAAGGGGGGTTGATTGCTCGAAAAGATCCCTATCTGGAAGCAGTTGT
>CASBQE010000054.1 GCA_949127665.1 Synechococcales cyanobacterium PMM_0083 | reverse complement strand
ATACTTAACTGCTCACCTTCACGGCTAGTTAGTGACACTGCTTTTGTCCCCTCTTGCGCTTGCTAACAAGAAAATCGTACTACCTTATCTGAGCGGTAATATCTTTCTCGGAAATCGCCCAAGACACGATGTTATCTGTGCGCTAACTAAGTCTGGTGAGCGATCGCTGTTGTTCCAGCAAACAAAACAGCTTGAACAAACCTGATACTCACAAGCAATCTGGGCAAGGCGATCGCTCCTGCTCTCTCCCAACGATGCAATCAGCAAACTGGTAATTTGCCCTCATTTAGCCTGGTTGCCTGCTCATGTCAGGCGATCGCGCACTCATTTGGGTATTTTCCGCAAGCAAAATAGTCATTTGCTGGCTCATTTTGCTTGTTGGTCTTTTCATTTCAGGCGATCGCGGATTCATTTTGATGTTTTCCGCAGGCAAACTCTGCTCTTGCCCACTCACTTTATCTATTTGCCTGCTCGTTTCAGTAGATCGCGCACTGTTCACAAGAATTGCCAATAGCAAAAGCCATGACCGATTTGCCTAAATTTGCTCAGGCTGATCACTATGGATGGGTTCTAACGTAGAACTATCAACCCTACTAAATTTAAGGTGCATCCTCATGGCTCGTCCTAAAAGAACCTCTTCCGCCTTAGAAAAAGCCGTGCGCCGTTCGGCGGGTCTGGCTTCCATTGACCCGAATTTAGATCTAGGTAACGGACTCACCTTGCCTTCTTTCTCTACCCTGATTGAAACCATGCGAACCAGGGAGAACAACTACAACAGCGCCCTTTCCAACCTGGATAAGCTCTACCGTGAAATGCTGGAAACCGAACGTGAACTGGGAGACATGGCAGAACACATGCTGTTGGGAGTGGCGACCAAGTATGGTAAAAGCAGTGCGGAGTATGGCATGGCGGGAGGAGTTCCCAAAAACCAGCGCCGTAAAGGACTGCGGGGCGAATCGCCATCTGGTTCTGAGCAACCCACACTCATTGCCAGCGCGAATCGTAACGGCAGCACAAACAGCAAGAAAGCAGTAGCAACCCCTTAGGATTGTGCGCTTGCCTCGCAGCGCTGTTGCAGATGGGAATCCGGCTAGGAATTAAGCAAGCATGAGAAGTTCTGCCTGCCGGATTTCATGGTAGACATTTCAGGGATGAAATCGCAGGATTAAGTGACTCCAAGCTGATGCCTGCCCGATCCGCTACTAGCGCACCCAACGCTTCCAGGTAAGAATTGACCTGGATTGCCGCAATGCCCAACGCTTCCGGCGGCACCTGCATTCTGGTTTGATTCTCGCCCACTGCCACAATTTTCGTGCGGGGTTGCTGGCAGAGGCTCAACACCGCACTCCCCCCACAGGCGGTTGCCGGAATGACGATCGCATCCACTTGGTCTGCCCAAATATCGCCCGCAGCGGCATTGCCTGCAACGACAAACTGCGGTGCCCGACTCAGCCCCACTAACACGCACGGTAGGAAGGTGTGCCCTAACTCCTCGGCGGCGGAGCGGGGGGAAATGGTGGGGTCGAGGAGCAAAGGCATCAGGGCAGGCGCATGGGCACAGGGGATGCGGAAAGTGCGGACGACGAGATGGCTAATCACGGCTTCGGCTCCCGCAAGGGGATCTACGCCCTGACCTTGGCGATAGTGGTGCAGAGCCTCGCTATCCACATCATCGGGAAACCGAGCGACTACCGCGATCGCCTCGGCTCCGGCTTTGGTGATCAACTGCTCTGCGGCTCTCAGCAAGCTATCGGGCTGATCCACCGTGCCCCAAGTCGCCCCAGAGTCTGCGGTTTTCAAATTCACGCCCAAGGGCATATCGGTGACAACATAATCCGTTAAACTTAGCCCCAGGGTGGCGCGAGTGGCATCCGCAGCTTGGAGATGGCGCACTCGCAAATCGGGTTCAATGGCGCGATCAAGAATCAGCCCGACTCGATTTTGATGCACTGGACGCAAGCCCCAAGCCCCCGCTGCAAACTGATCCAGTCCATAGCCTTCCACATACAAAGCGTTGGGCAAATTCCAGTAAAGCTGCGCCCCGTTGAGTACGTTGGGATGGGTGATCAGACAATCTGCGATTTCCGCGATCGCCCGTGCCACAGGCAACGCATCTCCGGCATAGCCGCCAATGGATGCCCCAATCCCCGTCGGCACAATCAGCATCACGGTGTAAGGGCGTTTCATGGGTTTGGTGAGGAGTTGGGACAGAAGTTTTGAGTTTTGAGTTTTGAGTTTTCCTCTCGCCTCGCACCTTTCATCAAAGTTGAGTCATTAGCGAGTTGGCACTTCAGATTGCGTGACGATCGCTTCCACTACAACCTTTTGGCGCTCTAAATCAACTGCTGTCACTGCCCAGCGCAGAGGCTCTCCCCGCTTTTGCAACTCTGCTTCTACCTCGCGCTGGAGTGCCAAGGGCGACTCTTGCAAATCAATTTCGGCAGTAATGAAATGGGTAGTCATGGTGCAATAGAAGTAAGGAACTAAAAACTATCCCAACACAAGCAAACTTATTTTTGAGGTTGCCCAAATTGGAGGTTATAAACCGTGTCTTCTTTGCCAGTTTCAACCTTTAGATTAGAACGTGGATGGGATACGCACAGCAGCGCATAGCCTTTTTCCTGTAGCTCTGAACTGATGCCCATCCCTTCTGATTGGTCAACAGTTCCTTCCAAAATTTGGGCGGCGCAAGTCGTGCAAACTCCCGCATGGCAAGAACCGGGCAAGTCTAGCTGAAGCGCATCGGCAACATCCAAAACGGTTTTGTCTTCGGGCACCTGAATGGTGTGAGTGGTGCCCTGATGGTGAATTTCAACAGTATAAGTATTGGACATCGCGGGTAGCAGGTAGTTAAGTTAAATAGCGGGTTATTGAGCGCTGTGGGCAAGCTTTAGCACCTAGATTTCTACAGTACTCGATTTATGAATCTAATTTAAAGATTGCGGTCTGAGGCAACAGAATGTTTTTGGACATTGCTGAATCAAAGTTAGACGATTACAAGTTGACGCGCTTGAGCAAAGTGGGCATTTTGTTCAGCCCGGAGGCGATCGCACAAGCGATTTTCCGGCAGTTCCACATCATCGTAAGTGAGAATCTGATCCTTGGCGACAGAGCGCTTCAGGCGGCATCCTTCTGCCAAGCCGATTGGGAATAAATTTTGCGCCTGGGTAATCTGGGCGGTTTCGCACTGTCCATAAGTCATATAGCCACCAATGCAATCGATCGTTTCACCCGGTTTCAGGTCAGTTTTGGCAGTCGCCACTACCTCAACTCTGGGCGCACCTAACGGAGCCAGCACCGCGTCTTTGAATAACACCACTCGCGCCACCGACAGCGGCACTTCAAAGTGGCAGAGGTGATAGGGCGTATAAAAACTATAAAGCGGACCGCCGCCCAACTTGTAATAGTTGAGGTAGTGGCAATGTTTTGGATCGTCCTGGGTCGCAAAGACAAATACACCGGGACTGGGTTTTGCGCCGACCACATAATCCACAATGCCGCCCAAAGCTTTCAGTTGATCGACATCGTACAGGTGGGTCATCTCATCCACATGACCGGTGAAGTCGTAACCCAACATCCCCCGCTTGGCGATGGTCATGCCTGTGGCGTTGGCAACGATCGCCTGCTCAAACGAGATCTTGGTGCCATCGGCAAAACTGGTGACCATGTGCGGCTTTTGTCCCCATTTTTTGGCAAATCCCTCTTGGGTCGTCGGGTTGCGATAGGCATCTTGCAAGCCTTTGATGTTGCCGCAGAGTAAGGGAGTCATGCCGATGCTCTTAACGTAGCGGTAAAGATTCATCTCAACACCGGGCTGATCGCCATCGCAGCCAGACAAGATCACGCCTGCTTTGTCGGCATAGGTTTTCAAAATCGCGCCGATGGTGCCATCCAGTTCAGCATTCATCAAGACAATGTGCTTGCCGTGGGCGATCGCTTCTAACACGACTTTTGCCGCAAAGTCGATCGTGCCTGTCACCTCAATCAGGGCATCAATTCCCTCAGCCTGACAAAGCAGCATGGCATCTTCGGTAATGGCGGCGGTTCCTTGGGCGATCGCGTCCTCCAAATCCGCAACCGTTTTCACTTCTCGGATATCCTCAACGCCAGCCTCATCGTAGGAGCGTTTGGCATTGCTCAAATGCCGACTCGCCACCGCTACCAACTCCATCCCAGGCACCGAGTTAATGATTTGATTGGCAATGCCCCAACCCATAAACCCCGACCCGACCATGCCCACTCTGACCGGATTCCCAGCTTCAGCCCGCGCTTTGAGGGCAGTATCGACAATAATCATGATGGAACTCCAATCGCAACAGGTTCATACAATGCCCAAGAGGCATCTTTCTCAGAGATATGCGTGACTGGCAAGCGCCACTCAATCCCAAAAGCAGGATCGTTGTATCGCGCTCCCCGTTCGCAGTTAGGCGTATAAAACTCGCTGACCGCATACATCACTTCAGTGTCGTCGGTCAGGGTTTGATAGCCGTGGGCAAATAGTTCTGGCACATACAGCGATCGCCCATTGTCTGGAGTCAACTCTACGCCCATATGTTGAAGATAACTGGGCGAATCGGGACGCAAATCAACAATGACATCATAAATTGCGCCCCGAATGCAGCGAACGAGTTTCGTTTCCGTGGCGGGTGCAATCTGGTAGTGCATCCCCCGCAGCGTGCCCTGGTGATGGTTGAACGAAAGATTGCATTGGGCGACGATGGGTTTCAAGCCATGCTGCTCCAACTCGTTGCCGCAAAACATCCGGGCAAAGTAGCCGCGATCGTCCGATTTGCGATCGAGATCAATGATGAATGCACCTTGCAAAGCGGTTTCAGTGAAGATCATAGAGACTTTAAATGATGCATGATTACGGTGAATTATAGGGACAACGTTACGGGGATGCTGCCTGCCTCATCTAATTGTGCTTGATAGCGGGTGATTTGCGCTTCCACGACTTTTGCCATGTCTTGGTGTTGACGATACGCCTGATAGAATTCCACGATCCATTCCAAGGTGGTTTCTAGGGATAGGCGAGGATGCCAGCCTAACCGCGCTTTTGCCTTGGAGCAATCCAGCTTTAAATAGTTTGCTTCATGGGGATGATCGCCAGCATCCAGTTGCCAGGTTGCGCCCTCGCCCCACCGCTGAGTCAAATAGTCCACAATCCAGGAGACAGGCTTAACATCCTCATCGTTGGGTCCAAAGTTCCAGCCTTCTGCATAGGCGGCTCCATTTTGCCATAGTTGCTCTGCCAGAAGCATATAGCCGCTCAGAGGTTCCAAAACGTGCTGCCAGGGACGAGTGGCGTGAGGGTTGCGAATTAGCACGGGCTGCTCTGCCTGAATTGCCCGCATGATGTCGGGAATCAGGCGATCGCTTGCCCAATCGCCACCGCCGATCACGTTGCCCGCCCGCACACTGGCGATCGCCGCAGGCTGAGCCAGATCCTGTGGATTGGGGGTGAAAAACGATGAGCGATAGGCTTCTGTCACCAACTCTGCACAGCCCTTGCTGCTGGAATAGGGATCTCGTCCGCCCATCGGTTCATTCTCCCGATAGCCCCAAACCCATTCTCGGTTCTCATAACACTTATCCGTGGTGATGACAACAACAACGCGCACACTTTTGGTATGCCGAACTGATTCTAAAAGGTTGACAGTCCCCATCACGTTGGTGGCATAGGTTTCCACCGGGTTTTCGTAAGAGTATCGCACCAAGGGCTGGGCTGCCATGTGAAACACAATATCTGGCTGATGCTCTGTCATGACTGCCTGCAACGCCGCCAGATCCCGAACGTCGCCAAGTATGCTGGTGAGTCCCTGCTTAATGTTGGCAACCTCAAACAGATTGGGTTGAGTCGGGGCAGGCAGCGAGTAGCCGATAACAGTGGCACCCAAGCGCCGCAGCCAAAGAGAAAGCCAACCCCCTTTGAAGCCCGTGTGCCCAGTAATCAAGACCTTTTTGTTAGACCAAAATTCCATTCACAGTCCTTATGCAGGTAAACGAATCTATTAATATCACCAAACTTTCCAGGGAGCTGTGCCGTTTTGCCAGTGGCGTTCTAGATCATTTCTGTCTTTTAAGGTGTCCATTGGTTGCCAAAAGCCATGATGCCGAAAGGCGGAAACTTGCCCTAAATGAGCCAGCTTTTGGAGAGGTTCCTGCTCCCAGGTGGTGAAATCGTCGGCGATGTAGTCAATTACGGCAGGCTCTAAAACAAAGTAGCCGCCGTTAATGTAAGCGCCATCGCCATCGGGTTTTTCGTGAAAGCTGTTGATTGTGGTTTGCTCCTGACTGAGGGCGATCGCGCCAAACCGTCCGGGAGGCTGCACGGCTGTGAGAGTGGCGAGGGTTTTTTGCTGCTGATGAAACTCGATTAGTTTGGTGATGTTGACATCACTCACTCCATCTCCATAGGTAAAGCAGAACGTTTCATTACCAATGTGTTCGCGAACCCGCTTCAAGCGCCCGCCCGTCAAGGTATCTTCTCCAGTATCGACTAGGGTGACTCGCCAAGGTTCAGCTTTTCCAGCATGAATATTCATCTGGTTAAATCGCATATCAAAGGTGACATCAGACATGCGAAGAAAATAGTTGGCAAAATATTCTTTGATCATGTATCCCTTGTAGCCACAGCAAATGACAAAATCATTCACGCCGTGGGAGGAATAAATTTTTAGAATGTGCCAGAGGATCGGCTGACCGCCCACTTCCACCATCGGCTTTGGCTTGATAGAGGTTTCCTCACTGAGCCGCGTACCCAGTCCACCCGCCAAAATGACTGCTTTCATAAGTTATGAGCCTTAACAACACGGCAACGAGTTTCACACTATTGCGGGCAAATTTTGTGAACAAATTCTAGATCGCAATTGTTTCTTTATGCCAACCTGTAAACCAACGATGGGCAAAAGCAGCAACTTGTAAGAACAACACCGTTAATGCCTGCCTTCAGTCTTCCCTTGCTTCGCTCAGTGACTAACTTTTAGCAAAACAAATTTTAAGATGTACTACAACATCCAAAAGGTTTACGATCGCTGTTCTCCCTGCATTTCTTCACTCCAAAACGCCCCCTTTCACTCTTCAAACGGGTCAAAACTGCGCGGGGGAGGGAGTTCTCGTTCTTGGTTGGCGAGTTCAGATGGAGGGCGATCGCTGCTCCATCCCCACCAAACTGTTTCACAATTGCACTGATAGAATTCTTGCCACTTGCGGCGGTGGTCTTCGGTAAAAACGGGCGATCGGCGATT
>CASBQE010000053.1 GCA_949127665.1 Synechococcales cyanobacterium PMM_0083 | reverse complement strand
TTTTTTGGGAAAACGATTCAGTAACCCTGAATGTTGATGGTTGACTAACGGTGTATTCTTAAGCAAATTACTAGTTCTGCAATCAAGGCTACGGGGCGAGTAACCCTCATGTTTGTAGAATGCACTAAAAACGCGTTGGACTTGAACCTGTGACTTTTTACGACTACGAACCAGGGGAGTTTTACGACGAGCTATTTGAAGCGAAAGGACAACCTCGCCCCGATGCAGTTCCATTAATTGAGCGGATTCACACGCTTGGCATGGAGGAAGTGATTCGCAGGCAGAAAGCGGCTCAGGTGGCTTTGTTTAAGATGGGCGTGACGTTTAACGTCTATAGCGATGGTCGAGGCACCGAGCGCATCATGCCTTTTGACTTGATTCCCCGGATTTTATCTGCTGATGAGTGGCTGATCTTGGAGAAGGGCTTAAAACAACGGATCACTGCACTCAACCTATTTTTGGCAGATGTCTATGGCGATCAAAAGATCTTAAAAGATGGGATTATTCCATCCGAAATTGTCCTTTCGGCGAGTGGTTTTTTGAAGCCGTGTATTGGCTTGCAGCCACCAAAGGACATTTGGTGCCATATTACGGGAACCGATTTGGTGCGCGATCGCTCTGGTCAGTGGTATGTGCTGGAAGATAATCTGCGCTGTCCTTCTGGCGTGTCCTACGTTTTAGAAAATCGGCGGGTGATGAAAAACACCTTTCCTGTCGTGTTTGACACCATGAATATTCAACCTGTAGAAGAATATGCCAGCTACCTGCTGGAAACGCTGCTCAACTTAGCACCCGACCACCTACCCGATCCGACGGTTGTGGTGCTGACTCCTGGAATTTATAACTCTGCTTATTTTGAGCATTCCTTTTTGGCGCAGCAAATGGGGGTTGAACTGGTGGAAGGGCGCGATTTGGTGATTGCCGATGGCTATTTGCAAATGCGAACTACCAAAGGATTGCAGCGCGTTGATGTGATCTATCGGCGGATTGATGATGATTTTATTGATCCTAAAGCGTTTCGGGCAGATTCATTACTGGGAGTGCCCGGTTTAATGGAAGTGTATCGCTCCGGCAAGGTGGCGATCGCCAATGCACTCGGCACAGGGGTTGCCGATGACAAAGTGATCTACTCCTACGTTCCCGCCATGATTCACTATTACTTAGGCGAAGAACCAATTTTGGCAAATGTGCCCACCTACCTGTGTTGGGAACCGAAACAGCAAAGCCATGTGTTGGAAAATTTGGACACGCTGGTAGTGAAAGCCGCAAATGAATCGGGTGGATATGGAATGTTGATCGGTCCCCATTCCACGCCGGAGCAAAGAGAAGATTTTGCTCAGCGAATTAAGGCATCTCCGCGCAACTATATCGCCCAGCCAACGCTGTGCTTATCACGGGTGCCAACACTGTTAGACGGCGAGTTTGAAGGCTGCCATGTGGATTTGCGCCCCTATGTTTTGTATGGCAAAGACATCTATGTGACCCCCGGTGGATTAACCCGCGTTGCCCTCAGGCGAGGATCGTTGGTGGTTAATTCATCGCAAGGCGGCGGCAGTAAGGATACTTGGGTAGTCTATAAGTAAGAAAAGTAAGAGAACCTTATGCTCAGTCGTGTTGCAAATTCAATTTATTGGCTAACTCGGTCTGTTGAGCGGGCGGAGAATGTGGCTCGTTTTGTTGAAGTCAATCTGAACCTGTTGCTGGATGCGCCATCGGGAGGCACTCAATGGGAGCCAATTGTGCTAACTACAGGTGATTTGCCCTTGTTTCAAAAGCGTTATGGCAAGGCGACTGGAGCAAATGTCACTCAGTTTTTGGCGTTTGACGAAGACTATGCCAATTCCATTTTGTCTTGCTTGCGATCGGCAAGAGAGAATGCGCGATCGGTGCGCGAGGTGATTTCTTCAGAAATGTGGCAGCAAGTGAACTCGTTTTATCTGATGGTGGTTGAAGCCGCTCAATCGCACACGTTGATGAATGATATTTCAGCCGTGCTGAGATTTTTTGAGGAAGTCAAGCTTCAAAGTCATTTGTTTGCGGGCGTGATGGATGCGACCATGACCCACAATGAGGGCTGGCATTTTGGGCAAATCGGACGGTTGATTGAGCGTGCTGATAAAACTGCCCGAATTTTGGATGTGAAATATTACATTCTGCTGCCTTCTGTTCAAGATGTTGGCAGTAGCCTGGATGAATTGCAATGGATCGCGTTGCTCAAGTCTGCCAGTGCCTATGAAATGTATCGCAAGCAGGGGCAACATCGGATTTCGCCCAGAGGCGTTGCCGAATTTTTGATTTTAGATCGAGAGTTTCCGCGATCGGTGCGATCGTGTGTTTTAGAAGCTGAGCGATCGCTGCACCACATTACCGGCACCCCCATCGGCAGTGGACGCATTTCAGTCGAGCGATCGCTGGGACGACTGCGCGCCGATTTGGACTACATCACCATCGATGAAATCGTCAGCGTTGGACTACACGAATTTTTAGAAAGCCTCCAAAGCCGGATGAACGATGTAAGCGACAAGATTTTTGAAACCTTCTTTGCCCTAGAGCCAGCCGCCTAAATTACGAAGTACGAGTTACGAATGTGATCGCCATTCGCCATATCTCCTACGGAGACGCTACGCGAACGCCATTCGCCATATCTCCTACGGAGACGCTACGCGAACGCCATTCGCCATTCCCTATTTCCTATTTCCTCAAACTTGTGCGTTATCAAATCGACCACACCACCGAATACGTTTATCAGCAAGCAGTGACCTTGCAGCCTCATGTCGTGCGGCTACGCCCCCGCAGTGATGCTTGCCAAACTCTGCATTCCTTTAGCATCACCGTTACGCCGCAGCCCAAACAGCAGACGCACATCATTGATTTAGATGGCAACTCCCTAGTTCAGCTTTGGTTTGCTCCAACGACCACCGAATCGCTGGTGATTCACACCGTTTCCGATGTGGAAACTCTTCGTGTGAACCCGTTTGATTACTTCTTGGAGCCTTGGGCAGTCAGCCTTCCGGCAGATTATCCAGCGTCGCTGTGGGTGCAGTTTCAGCCTTATCTGCTAGGGCAACAGCCAGGATATACCCGTGGAATTGATCCGATCGCCGCCCAACTTTCTCAAGATCTATGGGTTCAGGCGAACGGAGAGTCGCTCACCTTTCTGTCGCTGTTAAATCAGCAAATTTATCAGGGTTGTCAATACATGGTTCGGGAAACGGGTGCCCCGATGCCAGCCGGAGTTACCTGGAGCCAGCGATCGGGAACCTGCCGAGATTTTGCCGTGCTGTTTGTAGAAGTGTGTCGGGCGATCGGGTTGGCGGCGCGGTTCGTCAGTGGCTATCACGAGGGCGACCCGGACAGTTCAGAACGGCATCTTCATGCGTGGGCAGAAGTCTATTTACCGGGCGGAGGTTGGCGCGGGTATGACCCAACCCAAGGCTTGGCGGTTGCCGATCGCCATATTGCGTTGGTCGCCAGCGCTTCATCCCGATATGCGGCTCCTGTGGGTGGCTCATTTAACCCCGGTGGCGTTCAGTCATCCATCAGCTATAAATTGGCGATTAAAGAAGCGTAGGTCATGATGCATTCCTGATCAGACGTAATTCGATGGGTGATTAATCGCCCTCACCCTTTTTTTTCGCATGACCCGCTTCAACTTTTTTAGATTGAAATGAAAATTAAGCGTCTTGCTTGGGAACAAACTGCAAAGATACTCCATTCATGCAGTAGCGCAAGCCCGTGGGTGCAGGACCATCGTTAAAAACATGCCCCAAGTGCCCACCGCAACGACTGCAATGAACTTCGGTGCGGGTCATAAACAAAGCGCGATCGACAGTGGTTGCGATCGCATCATCTACGGGCGCAAAGAAACTCGGCCAGCCAGTGCCGCTGTTGAATTTTGTATCCCCTGTAAATAAGGGAAGATTGCAAGCTGCACAGGCATAAGTGCCAGCCTCATATACTTTGTCGAGCGGACTGGTGCCTGCTCGTTCGGTGCCATGTTTACGCAGCACTTGAAATTGTTCTGGGGTCAGCGTACTGCGCCATTCGTCTTCGGTTTTTGTTACTTCAAAGTCTGTTTCTTGTGTCATTTTTGTCAAAAGTGAATAGAGTGGGCAGGAATAGAATCCTTAGAGGCATTGCTTGAAACATCCTCAGGGGAAATGTGTCGCAAGCAAAAATCGATCTGGTCATAATTCTATTGTAAAGAATGCAACTGGCTGTGTTCACTTTTGCAGACTTTCTTGTCGGTCAGGTCACCGATACCCATACAATGGCTGCCAGTATATCTAAGAATTTCCAAGCGATATGGCTCCTCCTAATCCAGATTCTCCTTCAGAGACAAAAATGGTTTTCATTTGCGGATCGGCTCTTCGAGGGCAACCCGACCACGAGGGAATGCGATCTTCTACGTTTATTTGTCAGACTAAAACCAAGCCAATCTATCGAATGCATTCAGCGGAAAATGGCTGGCATCCTGCGATTTATTTCGTGGCGGCAAACGGGATTGCAATTCCGGGTGAGGTCTATGAAATGACGCTGGTTGATTTTAAGCGGCTATGTGCCAATGAGCCACCGCATATGTATCCTGCTGAGGTGCTGTTGGAAGAGGGAGACGCGATCGCGTTCTTTTATCCTCAAGAACTCGTTGAAAAATATAACTGGCTCGATATTTCAGATTATGGCGGTTGGGCAAGTTATAAAGCCGCTGTTGCTCAACCCTAAAAGCGATCGGACGACAGCAACCCATAATAGAAACTAAGCAACAGCCGTTTGAACAGCCAGTCGAATGATAAATTCAGCGCCCTCTTCAGGTTTAGAAATAACTTGAAGAGTTCCTTGATGATTCGCAATAATTTGTTGGCAAATCGAAAGCCCTAAACCCGTTCCTTTGCCTACAGGCTTTGTGGTGAAAAATGGTTCAAAAAGTTTAGTTTGCACGGCTAACGGAATGCCTGATCCATTGTCTTTAATCTGGATTTGAATATGGTTTTCATCGAGTGTACTGGTGCAAATAGTGATTTCTTTTTTCGGTCGATTAGGGTGTTCTAATAGAGCATCGATCGCGTTGTTTATAATATTCATAAACACTTGATTAAGTTGGGCAGGATGGCAATCTATTAACGGGATGTTTCCATAGTCCTTAATCACATTAATTCCAAGTTTAAGCCGATGATTGAGAATCAGTAAGGTGCTATCAATGCCATCGTGAATATTGCTCAGTTTCATCTCTTGATGGTCTTGGCGAGAAAAATTCCGCAGCGACAGCACAATTTGAATAATACGCTCAGACCCCATGCGAGTAGACCTGAGCATTTTCAGCAAATCCTCCATCACGAAATCGTAATCAATCTCCTCCAGATACGTCTGAATCGCGGCATCTGGTTCAGGATATTTTTCTTGATAAAGCTGCAATAGCTTCATCAAATCGTGAACGTAGGCATCAATGTAAGTCAGATTGCCAAAGATAAAGTTAACTGGGTTATTGATTTCATGAGCGATTCCTGCCAGCATTTGCCCTAAACTCGATAGCTTTTCTGTTTGAATCAGTTGGGCTTGGGTTTGACGGAGTTCTTGCAGGGTTTGTTCAAGTTCTTTTGCATGGGCTTGAGCAACCAGCGCAGTCGTATGTGCCTGTCGATTAAGATATGCCTGGGAATGATAGCGAATTCGGGCGACTAGCTCAATTTGGTTAGGCAGTTTGACTAAATAATCATTGACACCGATCGCAAATGCTTCTGCTTTGGTTTGCGGATTGTCATTGGTAGACAGCATAATGATTGGGACATCACACGTCAGCGGATTTGCCCGAAACTCTTTAACCAGCGTCATACCATCGCTGTTTGGTAAAATCAAGTCTTGTAAAATCACTGTCGGTGCAACTTTTGTCGCGATTTGGAGCGCTTTTTCTGCACTAGAGCAATAGTGATAAGTGAGGTTTGCTTCTGTTTCTAACATGCAATGAATCGCTTCATTGACAGTCGCTTGATCATCCACGAGCAGAACCGTGATAGGTCGTTCGCAAGCAGGAATGACCACTGGAATAGGCGATTGTGGGCTTTTTATACCCTTGAAGGCTGGATTCATAACAGCAAAAGCTACCAAGCGTTTGTAGATACTGTGTCTAATGTTCCCTGCTTTTCAAGGAAGCATCATCTATTACCTATGGCAGAAGCCATAAGTTCTTAAAATACAAGGGTGAACTGAGGCATCGTCGAAAAGAGAGTATGGGGAAGAGAGATGAAGGAATGGAAAGTGAAAGGCACGATCGCGTTTAGTCTATTGGTATGGGTAGAATCATCGGCGGGTATCGCATTGGCGCTACCGCCTGCAATGGATACACCAGAGGAAGTGCTGCGGACGGAGATTATTTTGGATGCGCGATCGCCGATTGATGGTCAACCCATGACACCTGCCGACTATGCCGAACTGCAAAATCAACTCAACACGTCCGTTGAACAGCCTATTGAGCTTTCCGATAAGTTGGTCAATAC
>CASBQE010000052.1 GCA_949127665.1 Synechococcales cyanobacterium PMM_0083 | reverse complement strand
GAGGCGGCGATCGCACTCGCTTTTTTGCCCTGCTAGAGCAGCAAATGATCCGCGCCGGACTGCAAAATGTCGGCGTTTCCTACAAAGAAGCCCGCAAGCGCGGCAGCATCGCGTAGTTTAGCTCACGTCTTAACCTCCCAATCTTCAACCTGCAACCCATGCACATGCCCAAACTCTCGCGTGTCGTGAGTGACCAGGGTTAGATTATTTGCCAGAAGCGAGAGAGATGGTGGATTTGCGATCGCAGCTTCTAGCAACGCTGCAACATCAATTTAGCCTGAAGCGCCAATTAGACCTGGACAAGTTTCTCAAATGGGCATTGTTCTGGATTTTCATCTTAATGTGGTACATCGGCATTGCTCGCATTATCTCCACAGTACCCTTCTTGATGCGCTGGAGCCTTTACGTTTGGGCAACACCACTGGTATTTCTGGTCATCTGGTTTGGCATTAGTTTAGCGATTCGCATCAGCAAAAGTTTGATCGATCGCTTCATGCATTCCTGGAAAATCAATCCACTCCTTCCCTTCGGCGCAACACAGCGCATCGCGCTAAGAAGCACCACGATCGCCGAAGCCTCAAAAGGGTTAGTCACCTTTGTGCTGATCGTTTTGGGCATTATTTGGACACTCAGTTTGTTCAATGTGCCCACCAGTTCAATTTTGGCAGGGGGTGCTGTGGTTGGTTTGGCAATTTCCTTTGGCTCTCAGAGTCTGATTAAAGATCTGGTTAACGGCTGCCTGATTTTGATGGAAGATCAGTTTGCGGTCGGTGATGTGGTGCAAATTGGCGATAAAAGTGGACTGGTCGAAAATCTCAATCTGCGCGTCACACAATTACGCAATGGTGAAGGTCAATTGATCACCATTCCCAACAGCAATATCAGCGATGTTCGCAATTTAACGCGACTCTGGTCACGGGTCGATTTCTCCATTGTGGTTGCCTATGACAATGATCCTCAGAAGGTGCTCCATGTTTTGCAGCAAGTAGCGCAGCAGATGTATAGCGAACCCGAATGGCGCGATCGCCTGCCAGAACTCCCTGATGTGTTGGGGATTGATGATCTATCTCACACCGGGATGCAAGTGCGCGTCTGGATTAAGACGGCACCCATGGAACAGCGGAGCGTAGGACGAGAGTTCCGTTTACGGGTGCGCCAAGCCTTTGAAGCAAATAATATCGAGATTGGTAGACCTCAATCGATCAACTACATCACGGACGTGGCGAAATCTTCTCTGCAAACTTAAGGAGTGGAAGAGGCTTGACTAGATATCTGCATGAAAAATCTCTTTTTTCAAACCGAGTGAGATTTGTTTGCCGATTAGAAGTAAGTTATGTCGATGTTATCGGAGCCGCCCCGATCGCAGGATGCTAATGATCAGCCAAAAGCCGAGGAAACTGGCAGAGAAAAATAAAGTGCTGCTGATCCAAAATAACTGCCCGGTGCGATCTTCAAAAAACTGTTGAAAGGGGGAAGGAGAAGTCATAGGGAAGGAGAGAAGAGGGGAAAGTATATAAAATTACAACATAGTTTTTTTTGAAAAGATTGCTCGGATTCTCCATAGATCGCGACATCAATGAAAATTTTGCTGATAGAAAATGACGAGGGTTTGACCCAAGTTCTGACCAAAATTCTGACCGCTCATCACCATGTTGTGGATGTGGCTCAGGATGGGGAAATGGGCTGGACTTATGGGTCTACGTTTGAATATGACCTGATCGTGTTGGATAGTGTATTGCCAAAACTGAATGGCATTAGGTTATGTCAGCGCTTTCGGGCAAATGGTTATGCCACGCCAATTTTGCTGCTGACGGCGCGAGAGTCTTCAGCCATGAACGCGCAGGGGTTGGATGCTGGAGCCGATGATTGTGTTGTGAAGCCGATTGATCTGGTGGAACTGATGGCTCGAATTCGGGCATTGCAGCGACGGAGTAGTGGCAATCCCTTTCCCTTGCTAGCCTGGGGCGCTTTGTTTTTAGACCCCCGCACCTGTGAGGTAACCTACAATAGCCAACCCATTGCTCTAACGACCAAGGAGTATGAGTTTTTAGAACTTTTGTTGCGCGATAGCCAATATGTTTTCAGTAGCGAAGAGCTAGTCGATCGCCTCTGGTCTTCAGAAGCGTTTCCATCCGAAGCGACGGTGCGATCGCATCTGCGGCGGCTACGCCAAAAACTAGCGGCGGCGGGTGCGCCACCCGATTTTATTACGACTTTGCACGGGCGCGGTTACTACCTAAAGGCGATCGAAACGGAGGCAACTACAGAAGTCTCTTTTGCTTATCCCAAAAGTGATGCTTTAGAAAAACGAGATTTGCCGATTAAGGTGATGAGTGTGGATAGCGATCGCGGTTGGCTCAACATCTTGCCCACGCTGCTCAAACCTTGGGGCTTCAAAGTGACCACGCTGGCAGATCCACAGCAGTTTTGGATTATTCTCCAAGCCGTCGTTCCTGATGTGCTGATTTTAGAAGTAGATATGGCTGAGATTAATGGCTTTGAACTGTGCCAAATGCTTCGCGGCGATCGCCACTGGCAGCGGCTACCCGTGTTATTCGTGAGTGTGTTGAATGATGATGCCACTCAACAGCAAGCTTTCACTGCCGGGGCAGATGACTATTTGTGCAAGCCAGTCAGGGGAGTTGCGCTCGCGAATCGGATTCTCAGCCGATTGCAAAGAATGCGGGATTGCGCGAATTGAAACCGCCAGATCAAAAGCACCCGCGATCGCGGGTGCTTTACATGGATAATTGTGAGTTGAATTGTAACAATAGATTAAGTGTTGGATGCCATCAAAAAGTTGCCGAAACTCTTTCAGCTAAACCGTTTAAGCGTTTCCTTGATGTTTTTTAATAGTATTTTTGTCGCACCTTGCTGAAATTGCACAAAATTTGCACAAGCGAGTTGCTTTAATCAAGGTCATGTTCAAAAACAAAACGAACTCTCAGACTTTAAAAGTCGAGGGTTTAATTTTTTTTAAGCTTAACTGTCGTTCAGTTTGCGCTTTGCGCCTCTAAAGCGACAGGTGATGGTTTTTAAGATATTCGCGAGTTTGATAAACGCTGCTGCCCAGCGATCGCCATGGGAAGAGTTTGAGAGAACGAACACAGCCCATCGGCTTTAGTTGTGGAATGTAGATCAATTAACAAAAGGAAACTAACTATGACGAGTTCTATGGCTGCAAAACAGCTAGGATTTGAGCCGTTCGCACAAAGTTCTCCTGTGGAACTGAGAGCGAATGCCACAGAAGAAGACTTGCAGGCGGTGATTCGGGCTGCCTATCGCCAAGTCTTTGGCAATGATTATTTAATGCAGAGTGAGCGATTGACCAGCGCAGAATCACTTTTGCGTCAGGGAAATATTACAGTACGCGATTTTGTGCGGATGCTGGCACAGTCCGAACTGTATCGGACAAAATTCTTTTACTCGACTCCACAAGTTCGCTTTATTGAGTTGAACTACAAGCATTTGCTAGGTCGCGCCCCTTACGACGAATCAGAAATTACCTTCCACGTTGATTTATATACGCAGGAAGGGTTTGAAGCTGAAATCAATTCCTACATCGATTCGTTGGAATATCAAGAAAATTTTGGCGATTCGATCGTGCCCTACTACCGAGGGTTTGCCACACAACGCGGACAAAAAACGGCTGGCTTTAGTCGGATGTTCCAGCTTTATCGGGGCTATGCCAATAGCGATCGCGCTCAGGGCAAAAACAAATCTGCCTGGTTGACCAATGAGCTAGGGATGAATCTGATTACACCCGTGCAAACTGCCAACTTTGGAAAATCGCTCTCAGGCGTAGTGGGCGGCGATCGGGGTCTATATCGAGTGCGGGTGATGCAATCCAATAAGGGACGCACTCCCCAGGTTCGGCTAGCCGTCAGCGAGTACCTCGTGACCTACGACCAACTCTCACCCACCCTGCAACGCCTTAATCAGCGCGGCAGTAAAGTGACGAGCATTACCACCGTATAGACGGTTTTGAGCGGTGAGTTTTTAGCAGTTAGTTTATGTTTAGGCATGACTCTAACCACTTTTTAAGACTGCTCATTTATGGCATCCCAAAGAGTTTGAGAGCTAAAAACTCACCATTTTCCAAGCACCATTTACTCAATTTTAAGGAGAGTCATTCGTGGCAATTACAACCGCAGCTTCCCGTTTGGGAACGACTGCTTTAGGTGATTCTTATCCAGTCGAACTCCGCCAAAATTGGACATCTGAAGATGCCCAAGGTGTGATTCAAGCGGTCTATCGTCAAGTGTTGGGTAATGACTACATCATGCAGTCAGAACGCCTGACTAGCCTGGAGTCACTCTTAGCCAATGGTCAATTGACAGTAAGAGATTTCGTCCGGGCGGTCGCCAAATCAGAATTGTACAAAACCAAGTTTCTCTATCCTCATTTCCAAACTCGCGTCATCGAGTTGAACTTCAAACATCTGCTGGGTCGCGCTCCCTATGCAGAATCGGAGATCACTGAGCATCTCAATCGCTACCAAGATCAGGGGTTTGAAGCAGATATCGATTCATACATCGATTCCGAGGAATATGATGCCAAATTTGGCGATGCGATCGTCCCCTACTATCAAGACTTTGTGACCACGGGTGTCGGTCAACGCACCGTCGGTTTCACGCGGATGTTCCGTCTCTATCGCGGCTATGCCAATAGCGATAACGCTCAACTTGCTGGGGCACAGTCTCACTTAGCCACTGACCTAGCGAGAAACAGCGCATCGGCGATCGTTGCTCCGTCAGGTGGCAGCGAAGGTTGGGCTTACCAGCCATCAAAGCAAGGAGTTGCCCCTGCCCGCGCCTTTGGTCGTTCATCGGTCAACTCGTCCGATCGCCTCTATCGGATCGAAGTTGCAGGCATCAGTCTACCGCGCTATCCCAAAGTTCGCCGTAGCAACAAAGAGTTCATTGTTCCTTACGAACAGCTATCTAGCACGCTCCAACAAATCAACAAGTTGGGTGGCAAAGTCGCTAGCATTACCCTCGCACAATAAGGACACACACCATGTTGGGACAATCCGCCCTCACCGGAGCCGCTGGCTCATCTGCAAATAATCGCATCTTCATTTATGAAGTAGAAGGATTACAGCAAAACGATCGAACAGATAATAATCAGTATCCGGTGCGGAACAGCAGCACAATTTTGATGCAAGTTCCCTACAGCCGGATGAACAGCGAAATGAAACGCATTACCCGCTTAGGCGGCAAAATTGTGAACATTCGCCCGATGACTGAACCCGAAGCCGCACCTCACGGTTAATCGCCCTGTCCTGCACAATTGAGGCAGGGATGGAATCGATGTAACAGTTGAGCAAGGGCGATCGCGAGGCATTAGTGCTGCCGCGATCGCCCTTCAATGTTGCCATCTATTGCGGCTTCTCAATCCGAATCCTTCTTAAGAAAATTGCAACAGAAATAACGTGGAGAATTAAAGCAGGAAAAAGCATTAAATCCACGATCCACCAAGGGGGTGGAGTAGTCCGAAAAGTAGCTAAGCTCTCGGTAGCTAAGTGAGTTTGAATGAAGGAATAACAGGCTTTACCTTGATTCCATCCATAGCAACTGGTAGGACTTGTCAGAATGATTAGAAGTTGGAAAAAAAGGCTTAAAAATAACGGCAAGCGCTTATATCTAAGTGACTGTTGATAATATTTTAAGTTGAAATTCATCAAATAGAGAATACAAATTAGATAAAACGGCACCAGAAAAAAAGAATAAATCAGCCAAGCAGGAATTGTGAAAGACGCGGTGAAGTAAACTGCCAAACTGACAATTACATAACCAGTAAAAAGTGAAGTAAAATTTCCAACGGAAATTGCTTGTGACATTGCTGAAATTAATACTACTAAAGCTGACGATACTCTTATTAAATACTGGGCGCGATCGCTGCTCATCCAAAATATGATCCGTCCCGCGCACATACCTTACAAAAAAATCAATAGTAATCTCGCTCATTCTAACGAGGTCGTTTCTAATGTTACTGAGTTGATTAAGCCTCGATTCTTATTAGAAGATTCAATCGAGTAGAGAACAACTCTATACTCAAGTATTCAGATATATTCAAATAAAAGTATCCATCGAAGTTTATGCAAACATTGAGAAATCGCCAGCACCCATTAATTCATCGACTGGCAGACACCATTGAACAGACCTGGAAGACCTATTTAGAGCTATCCCCGTTTC
>CASBQE010000051.1 GCA_949127665.1 Synechococcales cyanobacterium PMM_0083 | reverse complement strand
CTTGGTAAGTCGTCCAACTAAGTTTGACGTTCTGCCGACATTTTTTGCGGGTGTAGTTTAGTGGTAAAACCTTAGCCTTCCAAGCTAATGATGGGGATTCGATTCCCCCCACCCGCTTTAAGAAGAAACCCCTGAAAGGCAATGTTTAAGGGGTTTTAATTTGCTAAGTCATCGTATGCCAAAGATAATTTGTTCTTGAACAGATTGAGAGATTAGAGACTTTTAGGGTGATTTGGGTGAAGCCTGAATGTAACGAGCAAGTGTACTAATCTACCGAGAGTGCGCTGATTCACTTCCGAAAATTCACCGTGCCCAATTTTGATGGACAGTCAAACCACTCGTCATTAATTGTCATTTGAACACAGAGCAACTACGTGCTTGATTGGGGAAGAGCGACAAGCAAGACAAGAGTTTCGTCAGGTGACGAATGCAGCACTGGATAGAATTGACCGCACGTTGGAAGAATTGCGTCGCGATCGCAATTAATCGGATGCATAGAGAAGCTGCTCATTAGGCTTCTTTGAAAAAGCGAATCAGTTCACGCACATGATCAAGCACTTGACCATCGGTGCTGAGTTGGGCGATCGCGTTTCTGCCTTCCCGCGACAGTCGCTCATGATCGGCTTGATTCGTAGCTTTCAGGTCTTCGTGAGTAGTGGCAAGCTGGGTCAAGTCTTGTCGCAGGGCAGTTGTTAGCCGTTGAACAGTGGCGGCTTGGCTATCCAAGTTTTCAAGATTAAATTGATACTCTAATTGTTGCAAGTTGCTTTCTACCTGAGTTAAGCGATCGCGGAGTTCCACCACATCTTCACGGGGATACCGCACCGTTCGCCCAATCGCTTGCAGTCGATCTGCCAAATATTGATAGAGCGCGATCGCCGGACGCAAAATCGTAAACAGCAATGCCGCCGCAGAACTGATGTAGCCAATGGCGCTAATCCCACTGACTGCTAGCGCATATAGCCCCACCGCAGACAGAAGATGCAGGGCGATCGCCACCCACAGCGATCGCTGGGCTAACTGCTGCACATACCGCATCTGTGACTCATCCACGGCAATCCCTTGCTGGCGAGACTCTGCCACATCCGCCAACACGGCTTTTGCGCCAAAGTGGATATTCCAGGGCACCGTCACAATCACCAGTAGCCACCAAAAGCTAGCAGCGCCAACCAACCAATCTAGAAAATTGCCAGATGGAATATGCAGCAGTTGCAAAACGCCGAATATCGCTAAGACCAATACCGCTAGGGCGATCGTAGAACCAAGGAACCCACCAATATCTCTAGAATTCATTGCTTTAACGGTTACATTAGAATGTTATCCTTCATCTTGGATGAGCATTTTTCTGCACGTCGTAAATCTGTGCCACTTTACCAAGCGCTTTTCAGATTGCACTTGCACCCTTCACAGCATTAAAACTGTCTTTCAGAAAAATTATCCTCATTCCAAGTTCGTAACAATTCTTGATACACTTTGTAACAGTTCTTGACATTATGCGCTGAGAGCGCTTTGGAGGTTTACAAATGGCAATTAGTATTGAGTCTGCTCGCTCTATTTTTCCAGGAACTTTAGCTGCTAGCATTGTTCCCGCGACGATTGAGTCATTCAATCAACTGAACGCAGAAGACCAGTTAGCACTGATCTGGTTTGCCCACACTGAAATGGGTAAAACGATTACCGTTGCTGCACCTGGGGCTGCCAGTATGGTTTTGGCACAGGGCATTCTTGACCAAATTAAGCAAATGTCTGCGATCTCGCAAACTCAAGTCATGTGTGACTTAACAAACCGTGCCGACACGCCCATTTGTCGCTCCTATGCGTCTTTCAGCATGAACATTAAGCTAGGTTTTTGGTATCAGCTTGGAGAATGGATGGCACAGGGCTTAGTGGCTCCCATTCCAGAAGGATATAAGCTTTCAACCAAAGCGGCTAATGTGCTGCAAGCCATTCGGGAAGCTGATTCGGGGCAACAGATCACTATTTTGAGAAATATGGTTCTCGATATGGGATTTGATCCAAACGCGCCCGGTAGCTATGAGAAGATTGAAGATCCTGTGGTGGTGCCAACCGATATGGCATCTCGGAGTAAGGTCAAGATTGAAGGCATTGAAAACCCCACGGTTTTTGATTACATCAATAATATGAACGCCAATGACTTTGAGGCGGCAATTGAGCTATTTGACCCGGAAGGCGCGTTGCAGCCTCCATTCCAAAAACCCATTCTGGGGCGGACAGCAATCTTGGCGTATATGCGAGAAGAATGTCAAGGGCTGAAAATGATGCCAGAACAGGGCATTGCCGAAGCACCCGACCAAGGCTATACCCCAGTGAAAGTGACAGGCAAGGTACAAACTCCCTGGTTTGGTGCTAGCGTTGGCATGAACATTGCATGGCGCTTTTTGCTCGATCCTCAAGGCAAGATTTTCTTTGTAGCAGTTGATCTCCTAGCATCGCCTAAAGAACTGATGAACTTAGTCCGAGGCTAAGTCATTGATGAAGGGCATGGAATGGTAAAAGCCTATTCCTAACCAGTTTTACGTTGAGTAGGGTGAATCAGATTCGCCCTACTTTTTTAAGTTTTTCGGGTCATTTTTCGAGTCAAACTGAATTATGCAGGTTATCGAAAGTGGACATGCCCCAGTGGAATGCTCAGGACTACGCTAAAAGCTCGTCAGCACAGGCGATATGGGCACAAGAGCTTATCACTAAACTTAATCTCAGCGGTGATGAAGTTGTTTTAGATGTGGGCTGTGGCGATGGCAAAGTAACGGCTGAAATGGCGCGGAGTTTGCCTAAGGGGTTTGTTTTAGGAATTGACAGTTCGGCTGAAATGGTGGAGTTTGCGATCGCTGAGCATATCCAGCCCGCGATCGCAAATCTCCAGTTTGCCTGCATGGATGCCCGCAAAATTGACAAGAAGTCTTTTCCGGGTAAGCTGTTCCACTTCCCCTTTCATATCGTCTTTTCTAATGCGGTGCTGCATTGGGTGGATGATCAGCCAGCATTCTTGAGAGGAGCCAATCGAGTGCTGGGATGGGGCGGGAAACTGGTCACTTCTTCTGGTGGCAAGGGTTGTGCTGTCGATGTTGTGAGGGTGTTTGAGGCGTTAATTCAGCAGTCCACTTGGCAGCCTTATTTCACAAACTTTCAGTTTCCCTACTTTTTCTATAGTGCAGATGAGTATGCGGCTTGGCTACCTGAGTCTAGCTTTCAACCGGTGCGGGTCGATCTGGTGCCTAAAGATATGATTCACGCTGGGAAAGAGGGGCTAGCCAGTTGGATTCGGACAACCTGGATGCCGTACATTCATCGGGTATCAGAATCTAGACGAGAGGAGTTGATTGAGGAATTCCTTCAAGAGTATCTAAATCACCATCCACTTGATTCTCACGGAAATTCTCATGTCAAAATGGTGCGGTTGGAAGTCGAAGCAATCAAGATTTAGTTTCGGCTACGCTCAACTTCCAGTTGTTGAGGGTTTCGGTTACGCTCACCCCGTCTAGTTGAGACACAACTATCCCACCGATTCATAAGCGCGGTTGTTTGACATGAAATATTTCTATGAAACGATCACGATCGCCCAGCGAATTTTAATGGAACTGGGACGACGGCAGCGCAGCCTGATTTTTTGGGGAATATTTCCGATCGCAGTGCTGTTGCTGAATGGGTTGATTTTTGCGGAGCGCTCTAAAACGGCGTTACCGGAACCGCTGACTTTGGGGCAAGCACTGGAGCGATCGGCACCCGCCACCTTGGTCGGAGCAGCCCTATTTTTCAGTTGTTTGGGCGGCAGCGTTGCCATTGTCGTTGCGGAACGAGAACAGCGCACCCTAAAGCGGTTATTTCTCAGCCCTTTGAGCGGCATTTCCTATTTTTTGGGAATTGGGTTGGCTCTGAGCGCGATCGCGATCGGGCAAACTTTCTTGGTTGGAGTGGTTGCGATCGCGCTTGGGGCACGATTCCAAGGATCACTTCTGCTTGCCGCTACAATCATCCTGCTAAGCATTCTGTCTTATGTTGGCGTGGGCTTTATTTTGGGCACTCAGCTTGCCCGTCGCACTGAAGACGTGAACACTCTAATCGCCGCTTTTGGGGTGCCTCTGCTGATTTTGGGCGGTGCCTTCGTTCCAGCCTTCATCTTTCCCAAAAGCTTACTCACTCTTGCTCAATACAATCCCATCTATCACATGACTGAAGCCTTGACCAAAGTTTTAGCAGAAGGAAGAAGTTTGTCAGAAATTGCCTCCAACTTCTGGTTTCTCGTCGTGTTTGCTGGACTCATGGTTGGTGCTGGCTGGCTATCTTACCGTCGTATGATTCAGGTAGAAAGAAGGTTATAGAAGGTTTAGCTTTCGGGTTTCAGATGCCAGGGAGCAGGTAGTTGTATCTCTGCGCCATTCGCCATTCGCCATTCGCCATGCTCAATATCCAGCATCTCTCCAAAAGCTATGGTCAAAAAGTAATTCTGGATGACTTGAGTTTGTCGATCGCAACAGGACAAATTTATGGACTGTTAGGACCAAACGGAGCAGGTAAAACCACCACAATCAATATTCTCTGTAATTTGCTAAGGGCAGATAGCGGCGCAGTGCAGGTGAATGGACAGCCTATTTCTGAGAAAACAAAATATTGGATTGGCGTGGCTCCCCAAGAAACGTTGGTGTATCGATCGCTCACCTGTGCCGAAAATCTTGGATTTTTTGCCAGTTTATATGGATTGCGGGGCAAGGAAAAAGCTCGACGGGTGCAAACTTGTTTGGAGGCAGTGGGTTTGGCAGATCGGGCGACCAGTTTAGCAGAAACGCTGAGTGGCGGGATGCAACGCCGACTGAGTTTAGCGATCGCCTTGGTGCATCAACCCAAACTGTTGATTCTGGATGAACCAACCACAGGGCTGGATGTGGAAGCCCGGTATGAGCTATGGAACTTGATCCGCCAGCTTAAAAATCAGGGCATCACGATTTTGCTGACGACGCATTTGCTGGATGAAGCTGAGCGATTGTGCGATCGCATTGGCATTCTCAAGCAGGGCAGGTTACTGGCGGAAGGCACTTTAGCAGAATTGCGGCAACGAATTTCTGCTAAAGAAGTCGTTACGGTGCAAACAACTGACGAAACCGCTGCGATCGCTCGTGCAGTTGAGCTTGGCTTTGCTCATCGTTACTATGGTGGCGACCTTGCCTTTTGGCTACCTCAAAGCCTGGAACTGAAGGAAATTGTGGCATTGTTTGAAAATATTCCTCTGAATTCGCTCGCTCGACAGCCCGTTCGCCTAGAACATATTTACCTAGAAGTCACTAAACCGATTAATGCGTAAAGTGGGGTCGTTGGTGTTGGGTTGCTTG
>CASBQE010000050.1 GCA_949127665.1 Synechococcales cyanobacterium PMM_0083 | reverse complement strand
TGGAGTCCATTCTGGCTCAGGATTATTGCCAATCACGGCATCACTGGGCAGAAGCGTTCTCAGCACCCGTCCCATGCTGTAGGTTACCTGCACTGACTGCTCCGATTGGATTTGCTTGAGCGCAGTCTGATAAGTGCCTGCTCTGGCTTCCAGTTCTCCCGCATTGCATACCAAGGTATATTTCACAGCTCGGTAAAGCTCCGGTGAGCCAATCCGTTCTCCCGTTTGGCGACTTTCTGCCAGTTCGCTAGCGGTCGGTTGGGGCGGCACCGCTGGATACCACACACCGTTTTTCTGAGTACCGGGTTCTGTGGGTTTCGTTGACGACTTGGGCGGTTCTACTTTGCCATTGCGAGTGATCAATTCGGCACTGCCAAACTCAACAAGCCGCTGATTATTGGGATTTTGGCGAGTGCGATCGCTGTAGTAATTCACTCGCCATGCTTGAGTGGCACGGGCGATCGCCTCGGCACACTCAGTTTCACTCACTAATCCGCCTTCTGGCGTGCAGCTACCTAAGGATATCAATGCCCAACTCATTGCTGCTAATCCCAGCACTTGTCGATACATCCCGCTACTCTTCCACCCCTGCTTCACCAGTGCCATCTCCTAATTGCCCACACACCTTATATTTCATACATTAATCGCTCTTAAATCAACTTCGTGGACGTTCCCTGAAATGGTCGTTTCGCATTAGAATCTAGTTGTAAAGTTCTGTTTCTGCTAGATGAGAGGTTCCGATTGCGGAACGTGTAATCCGTCCAGGTAACGACCTTGCAGAAAGGCTTTAGATCCTGATCCTAGATTTAGTAGAGAGAAGAACCCATGGCATTTGAACAGGAACCGCTCCCCTACGACTTTAACGCGCTAGAAACGCATGGTATGAAAGCTGAAACATTTGAATACCATTATGGCAAGCACCACAAAACCTATGTGGACAACTTAAACAAGCTCACTGCTGACACCGAATTGGCAAACTTGCCCTTGGAAGAAGTCATCAAAGTGACCTATAACGACGCTAGCAAACAGGGTGTGTTTAACAACGCTGCCCAAGTTTGGAACCACACGTTCTTTTGGAGCTGCCTCAAGCCCAGTGGCGGCGGCGCTCCTACAGGCGATCTTGCCGCTCGGATTGACAAAGATTTTGGCAGCTTTGACAAATTTAAGGAAGAGTTTACGGCGGCAGCAACCACTCAGTTTGGCAGCGGTTGGGCGTGGTTGATTGATGATAATGGCACCTTGAAAGTGACCAAAACTTCCAATGCGGTTGACCCCGTGGCGGAAGGTCAAAAGGCTTTGCTGACGTTGGATGTGTGGGAACATGCCTACTACATCGATTTCCGCAATGCTCGACCCGCTTTCATCAAAAACTACTTAGATAACTTGGTGAACTGGGATTTTGCTGCTGCTAACCTAGCTGCATAAGTTCGTCATTTCATCTATTTAATTAAAGCAAGCCCTTCCACTAGGAGGGGCTTTTTGCAAGGTTGATCAACAAACGATCCGGGCAAACGAATGACCAACGCCATCTCAATCTTGCCGGAAATTGATCGACTGGGGATACCTTTTGGTTGGCGGCAAGGAACCGGAGATTGGGCGGGGGTCAGTGCCGCGATCGCCCGTGGAGATTCGGTGCAAATCATTCAAGAAGCCGGATCAACCTTGTGGCAGACCGCCTTGCCCAATCAGCACCCGTTTCAGTTTGGGTTTCCAGAATTCACTGCCGAGGGTCGAGAACAGCGACCGATTCCCAAAGCACGAGTCTGGATTAGCCCGATTCAGCGGCGCTTTGCGGATGGTGTCGAATTGCCGAAAGTGCAGTGGCATCCACGAGTGCTGTGGATCGGTTTAGGATGCAAACGCGGCACCGCTCAAACGGTGATTGCCTCTGCCATCCAACAAGCATTGCGATCGCGTCACTTGGCAGCAGGAGCGATCGCCGGAATTGCCACCCTTGATCGAAAAGCCGATGAAGTTCAACTGGTAGAATACTGCCGCGCTCATAACCTGCCGCTCAGATGCTTTTCAGCCGAAGCGCTCAGGGCGATCTCGGTTCCCAATCCCTCCACCCGCGTCAACTCCAAAATGGCAACACCGAGCGTCGCCGAAGCCGCCGCTATTATCGCCGCTTCAGATTACCTCACGTCTTCACATCCCTTTTGCCCCTTGCCTCTCGTCTCTCGGCTCATCATTCCTAAACAAGTCTTTCGCCTCACCGATCATCCCGGAGCCGTCACCATCGCGATCGCCCAAGCTGAGCAAGAATACACCGGGCAAGTTATCCCAATGACTTAAAGCACTTGATGATTTGGTACAGCAGAATGACTACACTGAAAGATGCTCTGTCGCGATCGCTGCCCATGCCAAATCATCATCTATCTTCGCTGCGTCCTATTCGTTGGTTCATTGGAACGCTATGCGCGATCGTCCTTCTGTGCGGCACTCTGCCAGCCAATGCCGCGCCTGTTGGGGAAAAATATACGAAGCAATATGCGCCGCCGCCGTCTTACAGCAATGCTGAGTTAAAAAATCAGGATTTTTCTGGGCAAAACCTGCGCGTGGCAGAATTCTCCAATGCGAATCTAAACGGGACGAATTTCGCCAACGCAGATTTGATCGGTGCCGTGCTGAGTGCCTCCACTATGGTCGAAACCAATTTGCAAGGTGCCGACCTGACCCAATCCATGATGGATCAAGTAAAAATGACTCGCACCAACCTGCAAGATGCCGTTTTAGTCAATGCCATCTTGCTGCGCACGACCTTTGATCATCCAAAGATTACCGGGGCAGATTTTACCGATGCCATTCTAGATGGCGCTCAAATTCGGCAGTTGTGCAAAACGGCTGACGGTGTAAACTCTAAAACTGGGATATCCACGCGGGAGTCTCTCGGTTGTCTTTCCTAAGCAATGAAAATTAAACAAGGTCGAGATTTGGTAAGGGCGTAGCATACCCTGCGGGAAGCAAACTACGGGCAAAAATCCTTGCAACTCAAGCAGAACCATCTACCGAATGCTCCGCCCGTACAGCCGGAATGTTCGATGTTATTAAATCCATGATCCTAAGCGAGTTCTTTTTTGATCCAGAGATAGGTCAGTACTAATGGTTTTCCCAGATTCTGCGGCATCTTCGCGAAACTTGGTGCAACGAGTGGGAGTAATTGGCGGCGGGCAACTTGCCTGGATGATGGCAGAAGCCGCTGAGAAACTGGGGGTTGAACTCTGGGTGCAAACGCCGAATAATACCGATCCAGCAGTGGCGATCGCCACCCAAACTATCCTTGCGCCTGTGGATGATGCGATCGCCACCGCTCAGCTTGCCGCTCAGTGCGACGTGATCACTTTTGAAAATGAATTTGTTGATCTTGAAGCATTGACACATCTTGCCCAGCAAGGCACCTGTTTTCGTCCTAGCCTGGATGCTTTGCGCCCGTTGCTCGACAAATACGATCAGCGAACGTTGATGGAAAGCCTGGGATTGCCCACGCCTGCTTTCACGCTGACAGAATTACTTCCTTATGCAGACTCGTTTCCATCTACTTTTCCAGTAGTTCTTAAAACCCGGCGGCACGGCTACGATGGGCAGGGCACTTTCGTGGTTCACAGTGCCGCCAAATTAGCAGCGACGCTGGCTCACTTGGCATCGGTGCCTGTGCTTTTGGAAAAGTTTGTCCCTTTTGAGCGCGAACTTGCTGTGATGGCTGCGCGATCGCTGAATGGAGACATTGTCATCTACCCGATTGTGGAAACGCAGCAAGAGAATCAGGTCTGTCGTCGAGTGATTGCGCCCGCGACTATTAATCCAGCCATCACGACGTTGATTGAAACAAGTGTTCGCACCTTGCTGACTCACCTGCAAGTGGTCGGCATTTTTGGCATTGAGTTTTTCCTAACAAAAGACGGGACGGTATTGATTAACGAAATTGCACCCCGCACCCATAATTCTGGACACTACACCCTGGATGCCTGCGCCACGTCTCAGTTTGAGCAGCAGTTAAAAGCAATTTGTGGGTTACCGTTGGGCGATGCCACCATGACTACAGCCGGAGCCGTCATGGTGAATTTGTTGGGCTATGAGCAATCTGAGAGCGATTATGCAATTAAGCGACAAGCACTGGCAGCCATTCCCCAAGCGCACCTCCACTGGTATGGCAAAACAGAATCTCGTCTGGGGCGCAAGTTAGGACATGTGACGGTGCTGTTGAATGAAGCTGAAACATTGCAAGATCAGGCGATCGCGGACTCCGCTGTGCGCAGCGCGATCGCTCACCAGATTGAATCTATTTGGTACTCATCTTGAAAACGCTCTACCCTTCCTACTCGCAGTTCACATTTGCACTTCATAATCACTAACTTTTTCTACCCGTAACGCCCCAATGGCGGTTATCTCTCTCCTGAGAAGGGCATTTTTCAAAAAGGCTTGCGCTAACATCGGGGTGTGCTAATATCAGTAGCTGAAATCGATGCTTCTATAGGGCTACAAGAACATTTGGTTTGTCAAGGAACAATGTTCAAAAGTAGCCAAAGCCGACTGAAAGACTTTGAAATCTGTAACTTTGCAGCCCGTTCAATAAATTTTCGGAGCAGCTTTTAGCAAGCTAGTTGTTAGGAATTCACACCATTAATCCATGATTACAGATGATATGAATCAGCAGGTTATTCACCCGCTGGCTAAGTTGCAGCGTCAAGTACGATCGCTGGTTGAACGTAAACTACTCAAACCATCCGACAGCATTTGGAAAATCGCATTACTTTATGGCAATGATTGGGCGTTCTTAAAGCAAGAACTGCTCGATTACGAATTTACAATGCAAGATCCAGTCAGCGAGCTAATGCTGGTGGAACGGTGGGATGACGAAGAGTAGCCGCTTGAGCTTATAAATTTAAGCTTATAAATTTATAGACACGCTTTGAGTGCCTGACTCAGTTCTTGGGCAGTCTGATAGCGATCGCTCACATCCACTGCTGTCACTTGTTCAATCACCGCCTTCAAATTTTCGGGAATTCGCGCCTCGCCCTCTAGCTGCAACCGCATTGCTCTTCCCTGTTTTTTGTAAAATCGCTGAGGACTAATGCTGGTCAGCAAAAACACAAGCGTTGGAGCGATCGCATACAAATCTGACTGAGGCACTGGTCGCCCCTGAACTTGTTCCGGTGCGCTATAGCCTTCTGCGCCAATTCGAGTACCTGGCGCGATCGCCAGTGCTTTCACGGCACCAAAATCTAGCACAACAATTTGGTTATCCAGATTGCGAACTAGCAGATTGCCAGGTTTAATATCCCGGTGAATGATTGGCGTTGGGCGAGTGTGCAGATAGGTCAACACTTCGCAAACCTGCACCATCCAGGCGATCGCTTCTTGAGGCGAAACCGCTCCTTGTTGGCGAACGCGCCTCTCTAAATCTTGCCCATGAATTAATTCCATTACCAGATATTTTTTGTCCGCTTCAACAAAAAAATCGTAATAGCGAGGAATGCCGGGATGAGTCAGCGTTTTTAGCGTATTGGCTTCTCGCTCAAACAGTTCTTGCGCTTTAGGAATCCGCGCTACATCGGCATTCATTTCCTTTAGCACTTGCAGCTTTCCATCCGGCATTCCGCTCAATTTTGATAAGCCAGTTGGGTTCCAGACTAAATAAGTAGTGCCCATGCCACCTCGACCCAAAACCCGCAAAACTTGATACTGGCGGACGGTTTTGTCTACTCGAATCGGCTGCCCGCAGTGAATACAAAACAAATTATCAGAAGGATTGCCTGTGTGGGTGCAACGAGTTGGTGCAGACTGCCCTCCAGTGGGTAAAGGCGTGAATGAAGCCGCGATGCTCTTAGGAATAATTTCACGAATCGCAGGCTCAGTAGATGGGCGTGGCTGAGTTGCAATGGGTGAGGTTGGAATTAGCGCCATTTGGAACCGGAGAATGGGTCCATTTTGGGCAAGCTGAATCAGCGTATCGTTGATCAACAGTTTTTCGGCGATCGCTTCTCCATTAATAAACGTGCCGTTGTTGCTGTGGTTGATTAACTGCCAACTCGCCACTGCTGGAGCTGATCCTGATTGAGCCTCGACTCGGCGAAGCTCCAAGTGCTGCCGTGAGACGACTGCCTCACCCAACACCACCTGGTTATTGGGTGCGCGCCCAATCTGAATGATCGTTTCATGGTCAAACTGCCATTGCCGCAGAGGAGTGCGATTTTGAGGATGCAATAGAGTTAAAACAACCCTTAGCGGACTGGCTGCCATGAATTGAGGTAAGACACCGTGAATTGGAAAGCTAGCTTATCGCAGATGTTCTAGACTGGGGCGCACTTTTGCACGAATGGCGATCGCGGAGATATTGTCATGACCATTGTAGCTATTCGCCAGTTCAATCAGTTCTCCCACGCCCTTATCCAGGTTAGTTTGAGAACTGAGTAACGGCTGTACGTGGGTCTCCCAATGATTTTCCAGCAGATCATTATCAGATAATCCATCGGAACAGAGCAGCAAGATCATATCTTCATTGATTTCAAAAAACTGGATATCCGGTTTAACAAAGGGTTCATCCCGTGGTCCAAGTGCCTGAGTTAACTGGTAGGCATCTGGGCGACTGTAGGCAACATCAGGATCGATGCCTCGTTGAATTTCTCGCTGACCCACTTCATGGTCTACCGTTATCTGCTCCAAGCCACGTTTGCGGGTGTAGCGATAAAGTCGGCTATCTCCCACATGGGCAACTGCCACTTCGGTGTCTTGAATCAGCACTATCACCAGAGTTGTCCCCATGCGTCCACTGCCAGAGCGAGCGTTTTCCTGGTTCACATCATAGATCGCTTTGTTGGCAGTCAGAACAGCTTCCGTCATCATGGCAACATTGGGCAAATCATTAATGCCAGCGCTAGGAAAAGGAGATGCTTGCCATTTCTCTTTGAAATAGCTGCGAATTGTGTCTACCGCGAGGGCACTGGCAACTTCACCGCTGGCATGACCACCCATACCGTCACACAGAATGTAAAGATTACGAGCATGAATTGTTTTACCAGATGGGCTTTCTAGCTTGCTCACTTGAATGTCGAGTCCAAAGTAGTCTTCGTTGTGATCTCGTTGTCGCCCCACATCGGTGCGTCCCACTTCTTCTAAATTGAAAAGCTGCATGGGGAGGACGATGGTTGGCATATCGTCGTTATCTAGTGAATCGTCGTCGTCATCTTCTTCGGGCGGAAGGGTAACTGCCATACCATCAGTTGGAGCGTCGCTTTGCGGGTCGGTTATTCCATTGAGATTGTCAAGATTTGGGGCGGCTGCTACAGGGTTAATCAATGGCTCTAGAGGCTGGGTTGGCGGTGAGGTGTCGGGCTGTAAGGAGTCGGCGATCGCTTCAATCCGCGATCGCACTGCCTTCACCGTTTTCAAAGTGCCATCTTCCACATCCGCTAAAAATTGAGAAATAGGTTCTAGCTGAGTCCGCTGAGATTCTGCAAACATTGCCTGCCAATGCTTACCTAAATGGTGGAGCGTCAGCAGTTGCCCCGGTGGGTTAGCATAAAGCCGTTGTAGCAGCAGCGTATCATCCTCGGCATCTGCCCGGAGGTTGCTGGAAATTAAAACACTCTGCTGGCACTGCCAGGGTTCTAACGCCTGCCACAGTTCCGTCATTTCATAGAGCCATTGCAGCACTTGCAGCAGCGGCGGAAACCGCTCTTGATCGCACCACACCTCCATTAAAAGCGGAAAGTGAGAGCGGTCTTCTAGCAGCAATACATCTTGATCGTTCCATTTCCAGGCGTTGTGGATTGCTGGCAAGACCGGATAAAGATCGCGATTGAGGGCAACATAGGGCTGAGCAACTTCTGGGATAGCCAATGCATTCATTGAGTCTGTCCAGCCTTCTGCCCCTGGAGTGGCAAATTCTAAAGCTGGGTTCTGCGGTGCTTCGTTTGAGTCTTGTTGCAACACCAACGCTTCTAACAAAGACAACTGAAAGGGTTGGCAGTCTAGCACTTGTAGTTGGCGCTCTCCCAAGTCATCGGTTGCCGGAAGCGCCTCGATCAGCTTGTAGCGTTGCTGGAGATCTAAATAGCCATTGCCGCCCGTTGCTAAAGTTGCATTATCCGTTGAAGCTGGCTCGACAGCAGGATAGTGAGCCGATAAAATTGCCCACCACGTAACTCCGGCGATCGCATCACAGACGTGGCAATTCATCTGGTCGAATGGCACAAGGCTGCTGCACTCAGGGCAAGTGTTTTGCACTAAAGAAGTTCCACACTTTTGGCAAAACTTGTTTGCTGTAGGATTTTCAAACTGACAATGGGGACAAACCAGCATGATGAACTTTTCCTCAATTCCCGGCAGATCAAATGATTAATGTCACACACAGGAACGATTTCAATAGTGCCTTTTCCGCTCTTTCTCAAAAACACATTTGAGGAGAACTTTTACCTTTCTTCAACAAACTGTAATCGCTTGTCTATGTTCAGGGTCGGAAAATTTTGAGACGCTTCCTCAGCAGATAAACCTGAAAACGAGAGTTTAATCTATTTAAACAGGATTCGCCAAATAAATCTCTGACTTACAGATTATTTGCAGATTATTAAGCGTTGGGAAACGGCTTCCAAGAGGAGATCGCTGTTCAAGTGACGTATTACTTCATTTCTAACTATTAACAGATACTCGTGCATTCTGGCTATTTCAGGGATTTTCTACAAAACATCTTTAAACTTCACTGAGCCGACATAATTTCTTCAGTCCGGCAACTTCGGTGCAGCTTAACTCACGCCACTGTCCTGGCTCTAATCCTATGACGCTGAGGTCAGCGATCGCGACCCGCACCAGCCGCAGTGTGGGAAAGCCAACCGCCGCAGTCATCCGTCGTACTTGCCGATTGCGTCCTTCCGTTAGGGTCATTTCTAGCCAAGCGGTAGGAATGCTTTTGCGGAAGCGAATCGGCGGATCACGAAGGGGCAGGGGCGGTTCATTGGGCAATAGTGCGATCGCGGCGGGGCGAGTTTGGTAATCTTGAAGGGCAATGCCTTGTCGAAGGTGTTCAAGGTCAGCTTCATCGGGCACCCGCTCTACTTGCACCCAATAAGTGCGGGGATGCCAAAACCTTGGGTCACTCAGGCGATGCTGAAGCTGTCCATGATTAGTCAGCAAGAGTAACCCTTCACTGTCGTAATCGAGCCGACCCACGGCATAAATATCGGGAATGGGGATGTAGGGCTTGAGAGTAAGACGATCGCCCTCCGAATCGATGAACTGGCAAAGGACGTTGTAAGGCTTGTAGAACAGCACATAGCGATAAGGCAATGCCGCATTTTTTGATGCCAGTTTAGCTGGTTTACGCTCCATCACCCTTCGTAGCCCCTACTGTTTTTACTCGATTCTGACCCGAAACTGAGCATATCCCACGTTATTAGCCGGGAGATTGGGCAAATCCCCTAGAGAAAAAATCAGGGAACCGTTGGGGTTGGTCTGGTTACTACAGGGATTGTTGGCAGGCAGAGGAGCGAGGGGAGTAAAAAATTCTCCCGCGATTGCCAGGGGTTGACTGCCAACACGCACCCGGTTGCTGCCAAAGATGAAGCGAGTACCGAGTGGAATTTGGTCGCATAGAGTGACTGCATTAACACCCGTGCGCCCATCCGACAAAAAGTAAATCGTATATTCCACTTCGTCGCCCGGTTGAAGCGGGGTGCTGTTATTCACGCTCACTACCCCAACGGGTGCGCCCTGGGGAACTAATTGACTCCAGCCCGATGCTGCGTCGTCTGGGTTGGTGACGACGAGTGCCCCAAAATTTACATCACTGCGGGATACACCACTCCGCGACACGTTCGTGATCCGTTTTGCCAAACGCAACCGGGCAGGGAGTAGAGATACTGAGGTAGGAATGTCTTCTCCACGATCGCTGGGGTTGCGATCGCCGTTTGGATCAGGGTTGCTGCCATCAGTGGAGCGATCGCTAATCGGTTCCCCACCGGGACTTAGCCCCGTGGCGATCGCGGTATTTTGAAACGGTCCTAAATTATCCGCTCCGCTGCCCGGTGTGATAATCACCTCAAAGCTGACCGTGGCGCTGGGTTCTCCCGCCAAAGTATCTGTGCCTACCAACAGATTTAGATCGGTTGTGCCATTAAACCCTGGATTAACTGTGAGTGTTGGGCTTTGCAAATTTCTGATCGCAGTCACCGTTGCTCCCGCAAATGCGATCGCCAAATTATCTTGAAGCTGGAGATTACGAATGGCATATTGGTTCGATGCGGTTGCTGGCGCAAAATTTTGTACCACGAGCGTGTAAGGAATCGTGAAAGTACCGTCTGGGTTTTCTTGCGGGGTTCCAGCCTGTTTTGCCACCCCTAAATTAGGAATACATTCCCGTAGCGCGGCTGCGGTAAAGCCAAAATCGTCTCCAATGATGGTGTTGGCTTCGTCCTCAATTCGCAGTTCTAAAGCCGCTTGACCCGGTGTGGTTCTAAATAGCCCTTGCACTCGCGTCCATTGTTGAGGAATGTCAACCGTGATGCCCGCCAAGTTCGGCACAAACGCGGCATCAGATCCCCCCGGTGGACCTGCCAAATATCGAATCACCGGTGGACTGCCCGCTGTGCCCACGCTGAGCAAATTATAGAAGTAGGCGCTGAAGTTGTAGGCAACATTTGGCACCAATCCGTTGACTACTTGCTGCCAAATCAGCGGACTAGGAAAGGCAGATCCGCCTGCTAGATCTTGAGACGGATTGGAGTAAAGAAACGTATTAGAGGACGGCACGCGATTGATCGGATCACCCGGAAATGGATCTGCCCTAACCACACCACCCGCATAGACGATGGGATAAGGTCCCCCTTGAATAGAAAGTCCACCAATTGGATCGTCAGGATAAACACTGTCTCCGCGATAGGGCAAGTCGCTGGAAAACTCAAGGGTGCCCGGTACACCAGCAGGGGGGGTAGCAACTCCGTCGCCCGTACCAGCATTCCGGCTGAAGGTAGCATTCCGCACAAAATTTCGCCCTCCTTCTTGAGTGCCAATCGGACATCCCCTCGTTCCCTCAAACACTTGGGCGCGAATCGGTTGAGCAGACAACAGAAAAACCAGTGGCACTAGAAAGCCACTGGCTACGGTAGACAGCACGATCGCCCTAGCTGCGATCGCGGGAATAACGAAAAACATTTTTTCACCCTTCAGCAAAACATGAGCGACTTAGGTGTAGATGCGCCCTGTCAGGCTAAAGGTGCGGATGATGCACCTCCAAAAGTAGAAGCTCTAACGCCGACTTCACGCGATCGCTAGAGCAAGAAATTAAATTTAGAGTCTAATAGTGTATCAGATGATAGATTTTAGAGGTCAGACTTTAGATCCCAAGTTTCAAGACCTTGTGACGCTAATTAATCCTGACTCGGAAGCGGGTAAAGCCGACATTACCCGCTGGCGTATTCGGCAAGTCGCTCAAGTTAAAAATAACTGCTCCATTAGGATTGGATTGATTCGAGCAAGAATTGTTTGGGGGTAAAGGTGCCAGAGGCGTAAACACCGTTCCACCAGATACTGGAGGAGTATTATTTAAGCGAATTTGAGAACTGCCTGAAACTAGCGTTGTGCCAGGGGGAATCAGATCGCACACATTCACTGCCGGGGCTGGAACCGCCCCATTGGAAAGAAAATAGACTGTATATTCCACTTCGTCGCCGGGAATCACTGGACTATTAATATCTAGAGCAATAATGCCCACTGGAGCCGCCGTCGGCTGTAACTGGGTCCAGCCAGGATTGTTGTCTTCTGGGGTCGCTGGGTCATCTACAAAGCCGCCAAAATTCACTCCACCCAGGCTGGAACCATTGCGAGTCACGTTTGTAACCCGCTTCACTAATAAAATATTAGCGACTCCACCAATTCGCACCACGGTCGGTGTGCTGGCTGTCTCCGTATTTGTCCCAGAGGGATCGGGATCACCGCCATCGGTGGAATCCTTGGGAACGGGAGACCCCCCTTGACTGAGGGCTGTTGCTTTCACCATGTTTGTGTAAGGTCCAAACCCTTCAGGACCAGTGCCTGGAGTCAGAATGACGTTAAAACTGACCACTCCTGTTGTTTGAGGTCTTAAGGTATCAGTGCCCAACAGTAGATTCGGGCTAGCAGAACCACTATAAGCGATGTTGACTGCCAGGGTCGGGCTTTGAATATTGGTAATTGAGTTAATGGTCGCTTTTGCCGCCAGATCGGTGAGCGGATCGGTCAGTTGCAGGTTTCTGAGGTCATAAGTAGTTACAGGCTGAACGGGTAGGGGAACCGGAGCCAGATTGCGAACCCGAACCGTGTAGGGAATGGTGAAGGTGCCATTGCCATTATCAATTGGGGTGCCTACACTTTTTGCCACCCCAATGTTCGGAACGCACTCTCGCAACCCGATCGCCGTCACCCCAAAGTCATCCCCATTAATATTGTTCGCAGTATCTTGAAATTCTAAAACCACCACCGTTTGGGCTGATCCCGTGGTAAATGCGAACTGAATGGGTCTCCATTGTTGGCGTTCAGCCACAGTCGGGGCGACACCAGCAGATAGACCAGGGTCATTCGGCAGGTTTGGGTTGATCCGTAGGCGAATCTGAGGGGTTACAACTGCCGGTGGACTCGGCACAGCAAAGGTCAAAAGATCGTAGAAATAGGCAAAGAAGTTATAGGTAGTGTTCGGAGATAATCCCGATACTTCCTGTCTCCAAATCACTGGACTGCTGAAGGGCGGGTCTCCGGTCGTGGTTGAGTTTGGGTTGGAGTAAAGATAGGTCTGAGAACGAGGAACATCGTTGATAGGGTCGCCAGGAAAGGGTTCACCCTTCACCTCAACAGGCGTAAGCGGAGATCCAATCGAACCCGTCTGAATCGAGATCCCTCCTGTAAAAGGCGGCAAAGGTAAAGGAAATGCGACGGAGCCGTCACTTGGATAAACGCCATCGCCAACATAAGGTAAATCACTGCTAAATTGGGCGTTGTTATTCAGAGGAACACCCCCTACCCCCCCGGTTAGCGGACCCAAAACCCCTGGAGGGGTAGCGAAGTTGCCATTACGAATCAAATTTTGACCTCGACGAATGCTGGTGCCGGGGGGGCAGCGATCGCCGACAAAGGCTTGACTGTAGACAGGTTCGGGGAAAAAGAGGGTCTGGGAACCCATGAGGGTGCTAAGGGAGGTTAGGCTTGCCAGTATCCTCAAGGGACGTTTCATTAATTTATCCTCCTAAGAGCAATTAGTTAGGGCGATTTGGTGAGGTGATTCGTTGTCGGTTAGGAGTCCAGATGAGGTGGCTGAACTGATACCGTGACTCACTGATTTATCCTGACTTGGAAACGGGTAAAGCCCACATTCTCCGCAGGCGTATTGGCAACATCTCCCAAATTGAAAATGACCGCTCCATTCGGATTCGATTGGGTTATGCAAGAATTATTCGCGGGGAGGGGTGCAAGGGGCGTAAATACGGTGCCGCTGGAAGTCGCAGGAGTGGTTCCACTTTGAGCTTGGGAAGTACCGGACACCAGAGTTGTACCCGCCGGAATTAAATCACAGATATTGGTTGCCAGGGTGGGAACCGATCCATTCGATAGAAAATAGACCGTATATTCCACCTCATCCCCTGGAATCACTGGATTATTTACATCCAGGGCAATAATACCCACGGGAGATCCGGTAGAGAGCAATTGCGTCCAGCCAGGATTGTTGTCATCGGTGCTAGCTGGGTCATCTGTAAATGCTCCAAAATTCACCCCTCCCAAGGTTGCACCATTACGACGAACATTAGTGATCCGCTTAACCAACAGCAGATTGGCTGCTCCACTTAATTGCACGGCGGCGTTGGCGTTATCAGAAACAGTGGTTCCTCCCTGAGTGGTGGCAGCCGCTCTCACTGTATTGTTAAACGGTCCAAGCCCTTGGGAACTACTACCAGGCGTAAGGATGACGTTAAACGTGACGACTGCGGGTGTTTGCGGCGTTAATATATCAGTGCCAAACAAAAGGTTGGGGTTGCCAGGACCGTTGTAGCCCGTGTTGACTGCCAAAGTGGGGCTTTGAATATTGGTAATCGAGTTGATGGTCGCTTTTGCCGCCAGATCGGTGAGCGGATCGGTCAGTTGCAGGTTCTTGAGGTCATAAGTAGTTGAAGGCTGAACGGGTAGGGGCACTGGAGCCAGATTGCGGACACGAACCGTGTAGGGAATGGTGAAGGTGCCATTGCCATTATCGATTGGGGTGCCTGCACTTTTTTCTACCCCAATATTGGGAGTGCACTCTCGCAAACTGATCGCCGTCACCCCAAAATCATCTCCAAAGATGTTTCGGCTCGTATCTACGATTTCTAGAATGCCTGACGTTTGCGTCGGTCCAGTCGTGAAAACATATTGAATGGGTATCCATATCTGACGATCAGCAGGGGTGGGTGCCACGGCAATAGGGATACCGGAGGCACCCGCGACAGGCGGAGCGGTTCGCAATAGAATTTGGGGAGTACTCGCACCGGGAACTTGATTGCGCACTAGAAGATCAAAAAAGAACGCAAAGAAGTTGTAGGTCGTGTTAGGAGCCAACCCAGTGATGGTTTGTCGCCAGACAACGGGGGTAAGAAGCAACGGATCAGGCGATGGTAGTGGCGGTGGTGATGGTGGCGGTGGCGGGAAAGCTATTTGGGTTCCATTGAAATTATCGAACGGATTGGAATAAAGATAGGTCTGAGAGGGGGGAACATCGTTCGCAGGATCCCCAGGAAACGGTACACCGTTGACCACTCCACCTGCAAAATTGACGGAACCATTTTGAATTGATAGTCCCCCTCTAAAAGGAGGTAGTGGAAGTGGAGGTCCTGGGGGACCATCGCTTGGATAAACGCCATCACCAACATAGGGGAGATTACTGGTGAACTCTGACGGATTTGCTGCTGGGATTTGACCTAAGATTCCTGGAGAGATAGTGAATGTGCCATTCCGAACAAAATTTTTACCTTTGCTGCGGGCAGTGCCGGGAGGGCAAAGGTTGCCGACCAAGACTTGGCTGCGGGCAGGTTCGGGTAGGAAGAGGGTCTGGGAACCCAGGAGGGTGCTAATGGAGGCTAGGCTTGCCAGGAGCCTCAAGGGGCGTTTCATCAATTCTCCTCACAGATGGGCGATTAGTCGGGGCGGTTGGTCGTCAGACAAGTTCAGATATTGCAAACTCAGCAAGCAGGATAGGATCAGCGTTCGATTTGCAGGTCGTATTCCTGGATGATGATTTCGATGTCGCGAGCGTCTTTGTAAATGAATTCAGCGCGGCGATCGCGGGCAAAGTCCAGCTTGTTTCTGCCGGGGGTTGCGGGTTGGCGTTTCCCCTCCGAGCGAATGGTCATCCGTTCTGCTGCAATCCCCTTTTTGAGTAGGTAGTTGCGGGTATTTCTAGCACGCCGTTCGCCCAATGCCAGGTTGTACTCATAGGTATAGCGGGGATCGGTGTGCCCCACAATGGTGACCATAACCATAGGGTTTTCTTGCAGAACTTTGACAATTTGATCGAGAACTTTAGCAGTGGTAGGACTAATAAAGTCTTTATCTAAGGCAAAGTGAATGTTTCGGGGCACCTTCAGCACAATCGGCGTGGGCACCACAGGCGGCGGTTCTGGTGGCGGAGGCGAAAGGGTGACACAGCTTGGCGCTGAGGAAGGTGGGGTGGCGATCGGTAAGTCCACGCTGGTAGCGGCAATTGCCCGAATCTGAGCGATCGCGGCAGGCTCGGAAGTGCCATAGCGTGGATCAGTGGCGATCGCGCTAATCTGTTCACCCAGTTTCAATCCACTGAGGGCGGTGACAAATTCACCTTTGCTGTCGGTTGTGACTTTGGCGATCGGTTCGGTTAAGGAATTTTCGCCATTAGCGCTGGTCACCCGATAAATTTCGATGGCTGACCCAGGATCAGCCCTACCATAAATTTGGATGGGCGCGGTCTGAATCGATCCATCGGCACTGGCGAGGGCGACAAAGTTGCGGGTGACAAATTGGGGCGGGGCGATCGCGGCATTTCCCGTTTCCAATCGGCGGAAGAAATTATTGCGCGGTGGATTCAAGCCATCTCCCACCTGATAATCCACCACATTGGTATTCTGCTGGGTAATCAAGTCAATGCTCAGCCCTTCTAAGCCCACAAAGCGATTTCCAGTGATCACTGCTCGTTCGCTGTGAGGCACCGCCGCCACAACCACTCCAGGACCCGTTTGGTAGCCGACTTGGTTGTTGATTACCTGGTGATTGTTGCCCATCAGGTACACCGCAGCCCGTCGCAGGCGGCGACCGTTGTAGGTGATTTGGTTGTCGCGAATTTGCACCGCGCCGTCGGGCTTAAACAAATAGACCCCGCTGCCATCGTTGCCACAAATCACGTTACCCGTAATTTGAGCTTGATCCACGTTGCCTTCCAGACGAATCGCATCGGGCATTCCTGCCACACCATTCGCCAAAATCGCGTTTTCAGTGACTCGTAAATCCGTTGCTCTCACTGAGGTAATCACGGCGCTGCCTTCATGATCGGCAATCCAGTTACGCCGAATGATCGTGCCTGTGCCGTTGAAAACCGACACCCCAAAGGCAGAGCGAACACCCGCAGTGCGCCCTAAACCATCGGCAGATGGCGGAATGCCTAGCCAATTATTTTCAATGATGGTGCCTTTGGGCGGCAAATCATCGGGGTAGAAGGGGGCGAAGTTTGCGGGAATGCGCTGTTTGCGAATATCTGGAGGGGGGAGGCGATGGGCAATAAAAATGTCGGCTGGCGGCGTTGTGGGCGTGTTGGGCGTGTTGAGGGAGGGTTCTTCGTGATTAGAAGTGAACCCATAGAGGCTCAAGCCCCGAATGGTGACATCGTCGGCTGCCACGGTCAAGCCGCGAAAGATGAATGCGCCTTCGACTGGAGCGATCGCCACAATCGGTGCGGGTAGTGCCAGTTCGGTAATCACCGAGCGATCGCCCTTGTATCCGGGCTGAGTCGTACCGTCAATCGTCAGTCCCGTAGCGAGCGGCGGCAATTCTTCAGTCAGCCGAATGGTCGTGTCACCCGTCAGATTGAATTCAATCCGCGATCGCTCGGTGCTGGGGCTAACCTGCATTTTTTCAGCATCGGTCAGCTTGTCAGCAGGCAAGGTGCCATTCACTAGCAAAATCGCTTCCCGCAGCGTCAGTTCGGCATCGGGTTGCACTCCGTCTTTGGCGCTATTTACAATCACCCGCAACAAGCGATCCGATTGTGCAAATGCTGGGGTTGCTGCCGCGATCGCCAGAAAAGATGCCACGACATAAATACCCGGTCGGATAGGGCAGTTTGCACCATCTCTCAGAAAATTGCGCCACGCCACAAAGCGAGATGCTTCTGGCTGAGTGCTGCTGTGCAAATGATTCACTCCTCTTGTTGTCATTGCGCCACCTCCTCAGCAGATTGGGCTGCCACGGGAGCTTGAACGGAATTGGGTTGACTAGAATTAGTCGATGGCAAGCTGGAAGATGGGGGAGCCGTAGTCGGCTGATTGGCGATCGGTTTCACCAGAGATTCCTGCTGTTGCGGCGGTGCCACTTTGCGACCGGGCAGGGTTATGCCAAACCCACTCAGCAGTTGATCCAGCTTCAGGCTGAGGGTGACATACACGCCATCTTTATTGCGGCTGAGATCGCGATCGTTTGCTTGTCCAAAGTTGTAGCCCAGTGCCACTCGCAGGTTGGGGTTGAGGTAATAGCCTGCTTCCACCGCCAGTCCCACTTCATCAAAACCGATGACTGACTGGCTAATCCAGCGGACTTCACCCGCCACATCGACCCGGTAGCCGAGACGATAGGCTGCTCGGAGCTGCCCCAGAGTGATGGAATTGGTGCCCAGCAAATCTCTCGCCAGAAAAGACTTCGTACTTCGCAGGGCAAACTTGCCGTAAAACTCCCAACGCCAATTGGGTGCATAAATCGTTTCCAGCGCCACCAGATGCACATTAGATCCGGTGCCCGCACCAAACAAAATCGTATCGGGCGTAAGAGACGGGTTTTGGCGATACTCATAGCGCAGCAGCGCGTTAAATTTATCATCGCTAGGATTGCGGTATGCCATGCCCAGCTTCAGGTTGACCGTATCTGACAAACCAGAATCCGTTAGCAATTGGTTGGCAAAATTACCCTGCTGGTAGCGTCCTAGCACCGTAAACGAGGGCGATAGCTTTCCGGCTGCCCCCGCCGAAAGCACCATGGTGTCATTGCTGCCTTCCCCATCACGATATTCAAACCGACCGTTGGCTTTGAAGTTGGGATTGTCGGTATAATCCAGCCCAACGCTATAGCTAGTGTAGGCGGAAAGCCCTAAAGAAGACGCGCTTTGCCCTGCCGCGATCGGTTGGAGAAACTGCTGTCCAGCGGCGGCATAGGGAACGACATCTCCTGAAATTCGCTCTAAGCCCAAGCTTGCCCGTAAACCAGGGGCGATCAAAATGCGATGACTCATCCCCATTGCCGCTTGGCTTGACCACCCGTTAATGCCATTGATCAAGGAATAGCGGTTGGTAAAGGTGGTGTCGTCGGACAGGCGCTTGTCAGACAAAATATCCAGGCTGGTGAAGGAGTTGTCTCTGAGTTGGGCGGTGCTGCCAATAAATTGCTGTGCCAACCGAACGGTGACATCTTTATCGGCTGCCCAATCTAAGCCGATTGTGGTGCGGTTGGGATACAGCGGATCAGGGCTACTGCCCAAGTTGCGCTCATCTTGCACTCGGAAGGTAAGAGTTTTGAGAATGGGATAGTTGAGTCGAGAGATAAATTGGTTGGTGTCGGCTTCAAGCAACTGAGGAAAAACCCGATCCTGACGCGATCGCCGGACGAAATCCAGCCCTAGCTCAATCGGTCCCAGCTTTTGCAGCACGCCCGCCCGAAACGTACTCTGGCTGTTATCCACCCGACTGCCCGGAATGGGTTCAGTGGTGGGGTTAAACAAATCTCCAAAGCCTGCCCGCGTAATTGCAGTAATCCCTCGTACCGCAGGCGCAATCCCGAAGTTGACTTCTCGATCAAACTGCACCGTTGCTTGGGTGGTTGGGGTAACTTTGGCGGCAATTTCGGCTCCATAGCGAGTTTGCCCTGGGGTGAAGCTGGCGGAGGCATTGTTGACAAATCCGGATTCAACCGAGCGATAGAACGTCTTACCCACCACTCCAGGAATCAGGGTGCCTAACAGTTCAAATCGATAGGCATAGCCGCCAATATCACCTCGAAAAATTGAGTCGAAATCAGAACGAGCCACTTCTCCAGTCAGTTGTGCATCTTTGCCCAGAGATATCAATGCATCCCCGCCGTAAAGCTGAAACCGCTGATCGCCCTGATTTTCTTGGAGGTAGGTGACTCCTGCCCAAATTTCTTTGCCCAATTCTCGCGAAAAGTTGTACTGGGCGCGTCCGGCGTAGAGTTTGCCGCCATCCTTCAGGTCTTCAAATTGATAAGTAGCAACAATCCGACGAACCAGGGTGCGACCGAAAGGATCAAATTCTAGAGCGTTGACGACACGCCGAAAAATAATTGCGCCGCGATCGTAATCAATGTCGTAATCCGTGCCACGATACAGCGGCTTGCGCTCAACCACGGTTCCAGGACGGTTGAATTCTTCTGTTTCCAGGAAGATGTTTTCGCTGCCTCTCGTCAGCAAGCGGCGTGATAAATAGTAGTAGCCGCTGGTGCCGTTGGGGGCGATCGCGTCTCGCTGAAACCCGCTGACGTTGTTGGCATACATGCCCGTCAGTTGCAGATCGCCCAGGTTGTAGTTAAGCTTAAACCCGTGCAGTTGGCGCGTGGTGGCGGTGTAAAACTGCGAACCTCTGGCAAACTCTGAGGTGGTGTAGTCGCCCCACATGGCAAAGTCTGACCCTGCGCCGATCGTGGGCGACGTGCGCTCTAGCTTGAAGTACACGCTGTCGATCGAAGGCGTGAGGTAATCAACGGTGGAACTATCGCCATAAACGGGATAGACCTGATCACAAAATTGCGGGTCACGAAACAGCCGCGTTGCTCCAGAGCAATCTTTATTTAAGGCGCGCTGATTGTTGAAGGCTCCGGTAAACAGCCACTCGCCAATGCGACCTTGGGCAAAGGCTGCCGTGCTGAAATCAACCCGATAGCCATCATTGAGTAGGCTAGGACGGAGATAATCTTCAAAACTGCCAAAATAATCCAGCCCTCCTTGCCCTAACCGCAGATTGACTGCACCAGACAAAATAAATGGGCGCAGATTGGTAATAAATTCTGCTTGGGTATAGGCTTCTAGCGTCTTGTCTGATGGATTAGGAGCCAGCAGATAGGGAGGTTTGTTGAGATCTGGGAACGGCACAACGGGTTTCTTCGCTTCCGATCGCGTCACCAGTTCATGGCGATCGACGGCGGCTCGAATCCGCACCGTCTGTGCTTCTAGACCCGACTGGAGCCTTGCTCGAAACACGCCATCCCGCGCCAACACCTGAAAGCCAGCGCGGTCTTTGTCATAATCTGCGCCGACAAACTTGCCGCTGCCTGCCGTCAGTGTGACTACGGCATTTTGGGTAATCGGTTGCCCCGCTTCATCCAGAATGCGCCCTTCAACGGGCAACACCGATCGCCCATCTGCCGGAATTCTCGACTGCTGCGTAGGCAGAAACTCAATCTTGGCAGAGGTTTCCTTGACGGTAATGGTGATGCTGACGGGCGCAGAGCCTGCTGTCTGCGCGATGACAATGTTTTCTCCTGATATCAGCGGTACGCGATACCAGATCTGAGTTACCTGATTGGTTGTCGGATTTTCCTGAGTTTGGCTTGGAGTGGTTGGATCAAGCGGCTGCTGGTTGACCGTGATTTGAACCTTGCTTCCAGTCGGATACTGCACCACCAGGTCAGTAAACTTCGCGCCACTGACCAGATTCGTTGGGCTGAGAATTTGAATCGGTGATGGGGGCTGAGCGATCGCCGGAGTTTGAGATTGCTTGACCTCAACCGATTCTAACGGTGCTGCTGAGGTCGGCGGCTCAGGGTCGGCGGCTTTAGGCAAAAGTTTTGCGGCTTCAGGCTGAATCGATTCCAATGGCTGCATCTTTGCGATCGCATCCGGTGCAGACTGACTCGCTGGCTCAGCGGCATGGACTGCTACAACCCCCAGCGACCCCAAGGTGGTTAAAAGATTTAGACCGAGCAAGGCAATTGAGTAAATTCGCATTATCGCTGCCCCTCCCTAAAGGTTGGCGTTACCGCAAAGTTCATTCGCACCATGCCTCCCGGTGATAATTTAACAAGGCGAGATGGGCTATTTGCTTCAATCCGATACAGGTTTGGAGCCAGCGTATATCCCGGCAGACTGGTCAAATCCAATGTTCCTGAGCGATAACCCGCGATCGCAAACGGTAGAGAAAACAATCCATTAGAATCCGTTGTGACGCGGTTGCCATCATCCATAAAAATGACGGCATTGGGGATTCCCGGCTCTCCAGACTGCTGCTCTCCATCAAAGTTCTTATCTGTAAATACGCGACCTACAACCGTGCCACAATCCGATAAAATGCCCGGACGGATTCGCAGTAGAGCGCTAGCCTCGTTGCTTCGCACTTCTCCACCCGCAGGATTTTTGGCGGCGGCGACCACTAAGTTGCGCCCAGAGCCACGGATGGAATCCGGTGAGAGTAGCGCCGCATAGACAATGATCAAAGTCTGCTGAGGTTGCAGAATCGGGTAAGTAAACGTAATCGTTTGACCGCTGACCGTCACGCTGGATAACGCAACGGGCGTTTCCGGGCTACCTGCGGTGCTGAGTGCAGCCTTAGCAGAATTATTCAAAAACTTGAAACCCAAAGGCAACGTATCGGTCACAACCACATTGGTGACTGGACTGCTCCCCGAATTTTTGACGAGCAGCCGATAAGACACAGAATCGCCCGGTTCAGCCGCACCGCGATCGGCAACCTTAATAATTTCCAGCCGTTCGCTGAGCAGAGGAACCGTCACCGTATTTGAACGAACCGTGCGGGTGGGTCCTCCTGGCGTACTTTGAAAACCTGCCGTTGCAGTATTGGGAATCAAAGTTTGGGCGTAAGCAGCAAACCCTTGGTAGCTTAGACCGCCTGCAAACACTGCAAAAAAAAGCGCGCGCAAACCTCTAGCCCCCAACGGTGATGTTGGAGTAGTCATCCAGAAAAATTGGACCTTATTACAAATGTCTACAGGAAATGAAGAAGAATCTTGAAGTCAGAACCAGCAATTAAATAGCTTGCAGTAGAGAATTGAGAAAAATGAATCTCAAATCAAGTCAGCGGAAAAATTCTTGAAATCAAATGGATGAAACATACTTTACTGCAACTTAAAGAAAATGATCATTCAAGAAGATAAAATAAGTATTCATACGGATGCAGTGTCAGGACACTCACCCGTATGAAGTTACCGCTTCAGTGACACTTAAGTCAACCTATCAGAGAAAAATAGATCCAGTTCGATCTCTGCCGCTCAAGTGCAAAATTATCAAACCTTAAAAAAACTAATTGGGAGCGATCGCGGCTTTCAATGTCCGGCAAAAATCAGCCATGTCCTGTAAACCTTTTTCAGGCGATGAATCGGCTAACCGTTTGACAAAGGCGCTACCCACAATCACCCCATCTGCGCCCCATTCCATCGCTTGCCGCGCATGTTCCGGCTGGGAAATGCCAAACCCCACGCCAATCGGTTTATCCGTGACGCTGCGTAGCTCTAGAATCATATCTTTGACGCGAGATTCCATTTGGGCGCGCATTCCGGTTACTCCCGTTGTGCTGACCAGGTAGATGAAGCCTTGGGATTGTTGGGCGATCGCCACTAACCGCTCTTTTGGCGTGGTTGGAGCCACTAGCAACGTCAACTCAATCCCGTGATCTATCGCAGGTTTAAGCAATACCTCTGCCTCCTCAAGCGGCAAATCGGGCACCACCAACCCTTTCACGCCAGCCGTAGCAATCTGTTGCAAGAACGAGTCAATGCCCCGATTCAAAATCGGATTGTAGTAGGTGAATAAGATGATGGGCGATCTCAGCCGAGGACTCACCTGCTGCACCACCTCCAGCACTTGTTCAAATTTGGTTCCTCGCTGAAGCGCTCTTGTCGCCGCCGCCTGAATCACAGGCCCATCCGCCAGCGGGTCAGAGTAGGGCACACCCAACTCAATCAAATCTGCGCCACTTTGATCTAATCGCTCCAATGCTTTTGCGGTCACTTCTAAGTTTGGATCGCCCGCCGTCACAAACGGAATTAGAGCGCAGCGGGCGTGGCTCCGGAGATGCTCGAAGCATTCAGATACAGAATTCATGTTCAGTTCAGCCAATCATTCATCAAGCCAATTATTCATCATTCTTTCACTGAATCGGCTTGGAAGCAGATTTCTTCTCCTGTTCAATTTCGGCTTGCAGCGTCGCCAACTCCTCTGGAGTAAGCTCATCCAGCCGCTTCTGCAAAACAGCATTTTCATAGTCACGCCGCTGCTGATGGTAAGTCATAGAACCGGTTACAGCGCGCAACACATAAGTTGCCAGCCAACCTACCAGCCCACCAAACAGCAAAACCTGAGTCCAAATGCCAGCATTCGTCGCATCCAGACCTGCGACCTGGAATACATAATAAATCAGCCCGGTTGCCACACAGACTCCCAGCCCAATGCCTAGAACGTCAATCCGTCGCATTAGCCCTCAACCGCACGGCGTTTAGGGCGAAAGTTTAAAAATGGCGAGAGCAGCAACAATCCAGGAAAAAAGAAGAACACCAAAAAGTACATAAATGCCCGTTCAAAGGAACTTGCCACATACCAACGCGCTTGCAGATAAAAATACAGAGCCGCTGGAATCACGACTAGAAATGCCCCAGCGATCGCCAAATAGAGAAATGCAACAACCATAGCTTTAAGGGTGGTAGCTTCCAAAAAGAAAAATGCAGACCGAAAACAAGTAAAACTTTTGAGCAAGCAAACTTTTTTCAGAATGGCACCATTCTACCCTTTGTAGTCCGCAAGGCAAGCGATTCACGCATTGAAAAACTTGAGGAAAGTAAGCGAGCGATCGCATAAGCGCTGACTTGTCAGTTCACAAAAACTTTTTTTAACCATTGCATAACCCTTCAATTGATGGTGAAATGATACGGGGTTAGTTTTTGACTATCCCAAAGCCATGGGGGCATGGCGGAATGGTAGACGCTACGGACTTAGAAAACTGAGCCTTACTGGAGAAACTCAGTAAGTGACGGCTCTCAAACTCAGGGAAACCTACGTTTTTAGTGATTAATTAGGCAATAAGTACTGAAGAAATAAACACCCTCAGTGCCTAAAGCCTTCTTCTCTAGAAGTATGGCAATCCTGAGCCAAGCCAAAAAGATTGCAGATTGTAAAGATAAGATTTTTGATTGCTATTAATCCATTTGATTTCTATCAGTCCAAAAGTCTGAACTCTAAACTCTAAAATTTTTGCGGAAGGTGCAGAGACTCGACGGGAGCTACCCTAGCGCCTTTACAACTAGGTTTTGTGGTAGAGCGTGGGTAAAGGGAGAGTCCAATTCTCAAAACTCATCAACGATAGGTTGAGCAGCAGTGAAAACTGCAAGAGGATGAAAATCCGTTGACCGCAAGGTCGTGAGGGTTCAAGTCCCTCTGCCCCCATTAACTCACTGGTTTTGGCTGCATAATTCTTCAAAACCTAGTGGAATAATTGCCACGAGAGCGTTCAGTTGCTCATAGCTTTTAAAGGTGAAGCTGCTAAAGCAATAATGCTTGCTTTTCCGGATAAAATTTTTAAGCAACGAAGAAATTAGCCTAACCTAAAAAGGTGAGACAATTTAGACTTTCCTCGCGTATGATTGCTGACAGGTTGACTTTATAAGATCCGTTAGCGCTTTGACTAAAGCTATGGATGGATTTTTTAGAGTTGAACCCTTTAATCTGGGTGCCTTGCGACGTTTACTTTAATATTGGCGGAAAAGATTAGTTAGTGATGAAGAAAATTAACTAAAATTAAGTGCATGACGAATTAAGCGTGGCATGTTTTGAGGCAGTCCTAAGTGCGATATATAGGCATCATGCCTGTAAGCAATATCAGTTTTTCCAAAGTGGGAGCAGGTCACCTTTGCGCCCTCGCCCAGATTTGGGAGAAGGAGAGCGGGGGCTGAAGACGGTTCTAGAGTCTTCCAAACTGAGAGTCTCCCTGCAAAGTAGTGCCTTGTACCCTGGTATTTGCACATTCTTAGTGACTGATTGCTTAAAAGTTTTATTGTCTGCTTAGGGCAGTTTCATCACTCGCCCTCAGTTTTGATAGCTGTTGATAGCCAATAGCTAAAGAGTCGAAATATTTACAAACGGTGCGTTTAAGCATTTTTAAGTGTTTATGACGATTGGGGAGCCAAAAGACATCCAGAAGAGCGCACAACCCTATCGATCAAGACAGGGGGTAAACGCTCAGCAATCTCAAGAAACCATCTATGATTTTCTGTTAGAGATTGTCAAAAAGTGGCCTCCTGAAGAAGTGCTGCTGGAGTTCAAGCGGCTATTTATTTATCATGTTGACTCTATCAGTTCAGGGGCAATACAAGCGGTTTATGACATTGTTTTTTCTAATAATCAAGAGAATTTTAGAAACACGCTTAAACGGTCTTGTTACATCCTAATTAACAACTGGGATGCAAGTAGAAATTACAAACCAATCCGAGAACTGATTCAACTTTTTTGTGATCAGTCTTTTAATCGACACACTGCTTCTCCAACCTTGAAGCGATTGAGATTTTGGCTGAATGAATTTGTTACGAGTAAAGATTTTGAAGAACTGCGCCTCTTTACGTCTCGTTATGAAGATCAAAACGAAGGACCTTGGTCTTCACGCTACACCTCCTACTTGCTAGTTCCACAATATATCGATCTCAAAAATCCGATTGAGCAACGAGAGGCGGCAAGAGCTTTGTCTAAGCAGTTGAAGGATCGGTTCAAATTTGATTTAGCCATGTTTATTGCGCGATCGCAAGCTCGCCCCACCGATGGTAATTCTTCCCCCAAAAACCCTACGGCTCTTGGGGATGAGGCACTCCGACTGATCAAGACGATCGTGGCAAGAAAGGGGCAGTTTAGCCATGTTAATATAGCCAACATTTTTCTTAGCCAAATCGATCAATTAACATTTAGAGAGTTTAAACACAGCTTTCAAAAGTATCTGATATTTTCTGTAGATAACAAAGATTTTGCAAAGACAATCACAGAAAGATTAAGTGAAAAACTAGAAGATCTTTATTCTAGACATGACGAAGAAACTGTCTCAAATGCGTTAATTTTAAGAACCTGTAATCGGGTAATTGATGTTCTGACGACAGACAACCAAGCTGAGCCTTCTTTACTGTTCATTCAACTCCTCTCTCAAGGAAATCCGGTTACACTCGTTATTGTTTTTCTAAAAATCATTCTAATTTGCAAACATTCAAGAACCCACTTGGAATCTCGAATTGCTCAACTAATCAATCATTATCAGGAATATCCTGAAGCGGATTGTCAATGGGTTGTGAGCTTTTTAGAAGTTTTCAATGTCACGTTTACAATTTACGCCGAGAATGTGCAATACAACTTAATTAAAATGAAGGATAAAGAAGCAGTTAAAACAGAAGCAGTTAAAACTCAGGAAAATGTTTTTGATCCAGATACCTATCGCATCTTTTCTCAATTGAAACACATTGAAAAGCTGGAGCTTCTTTCAGAAACGCTTGCTGTCGAAGAACTGAATCTAGAAGACGAAACGATTGATTAATTTCCCGATTAATGACTAATTTGTTGATCCAACCAAGCAAGCCCTGCACCCATTGCTTCGGATGTCACACTGACTAATCGATAGAGGGCTACGCTGCCTAAGAGTAACCCCAACGGAAAATCGTGCCCCAATAATGCGATCGCGGTTGCTTCAAACACTCCTATTCCACCGGGCGCACCGGGAACGAGCAACCCGACTAGCCAAGATAGGCTAAACCCACTCAGCAAGAGTGGAACTTGCCCTATATTAAACGGCGCGATCGCCCAGAATGTCACTAGAAACCCTCCACCTCTTAATAAAACAAAGCTTAATGCGCCCACCAAAGGTAGAAATGGATAACGCACTAGCTTGACTGAAGGTTTGATAGACGGTGTATTTTCTGGAAAACTTGCCGTTTTTTGCTTAAGGCTGCTCAAATATGCCATCACCGGATTGAGAACCCGTGGATGGATTGCAAGCAGCACGCCGAATAAGCCTAGCCATTGCAGCCACAAACCCACAGTGCCGTAGCGGGAAACAACCGTCTGGCTTGCTAAGAGTGCCACCAGGAAAGCCGCCGCCGCCATCAGCAGTGGTTCTAGCAATACCGTCACTGTGGCAATTTCTAAAGAAGCACCCGCAGCGGTAGCCGCATTAATTCGACCGTAATAGTGCCAGATATTACCGGGAAGGTATTTTGCAATATTGGTTTGGAGGTATGCCTGCATCAGATCTCCACTGTCCACTGATTGTTGAAAATCCCGGCGGAGCGTTTGGCTCCAGACCCAGCCCGCGCAAATGTGAGCCGATAATGTGATTCCCAGGGCGATCGCCAAACACGCCCATCCGGCATCGTCTAAGCGAAATGAAGTAACACTCTGCCAGTTTCGCCTTAAAATCCCTACCAAAAAAAATACACTAGCACCCAAAATAACCCAACGTATCAGCGGTTTAAGCCGAGATAAAGTAGATTTCATGATTTCATAAATCAAGCCAATAAAATAAGCACGTCAGGAGTCCTAACGCGCTTGGATGAAAATTTAATTCAATTAAGTAAAACCGATCAACGGAAAACGCCACCTAGCTTAAATGAGTTTTAGCGCTCTAAATCCAAGGAAAAGCCCCATTGCTAATGCAAATGCACCGCCCAAAATTGCAACATATGAAATTACAGCAGTCATTTTAAATCCGTCTCCACATTCATCGAACACAATTCATCTAAACAAACTATACAAAAGAATTGACCCCGTTAGTGCAGTAGAATCAGCCCACGGACGTTTTTCGCTAGCTGATCATTTTATTGTGTCAAAGCAGTCAATTATTTCAGTTTCCTTGCCGCAACGCTCTTACGAGATTGTGATTGCGCTTAACGGGCTGAACCAGCTTGGTTCACGGCTTCAATCTTTGCAGGTTGGGCAAAAAGTATTAGTGGTGTCTAACCCTGCTATTTTCCGGCACTATGGCGAAGGGGCGATCGCGTCTTTATCCGCCGCCGGATTTTCGGTCGCAACCTGCCTCTTGCCTGCCGGAGAACGGTATAAAACTCCTGCGACGCTCCAAAAAATTTATGATGCGGCGCTAGCGCATCGGGTAGAGCGCTCCTCTACCTTTGTGGCTTTGGGCGGTGGCGTAATTGGCGATATGACCGGTTTTGCGGCGGCAACTTGGCTGCGGGGAGTGTCGGTCGTGCAGGTGCCCACGTCTCTATTAGCGATGGTCGATGCGGCGATCGGCGGCAAAACCGGGGTGAACCATCCCCAAGGCAAAAATTTGATCGGCGCTTTTCATCAACCCCGTCTCGTGCTGATTGACCCGATGGTGCTAAAAACTCTGCCGCCCAGAGAATTTCGGGCTGGGATGGCAGAAGTAATCAAATATGGGGTAATTTGGGACGCAGATTTATTTGATTCGCTAGAACAAGCTCCTCGCTTGGAGCGGCTTGCTGCCCTTGGTGAAGACCGATTGCAGGAGATTTTAACGCGATCGTGTGAGGCAAAAGCCCATATTGTCAGCAAGGATGAAAAAGAAGCCGGACTGCGCGCGATTTTGAACTATGGGCACACGATTGGTCATGCGGTGGAAAGTCTGACTGGATATCGAGTGGTCAATCATGGCGAAGGGGTTGCGATCGGCATGATTGCCGCCGCCGAAATTGCCAGCAATCTGAATTTATGGGAGTCAACCGCACCGAAACGGCAAACTGCGCTGATCAAAAAAGCGGGACTGCCCACCCAACTGCCCACAGGTATTGAGATAGAAGCGATTGTACAGGCGTTACAAACTGATAAAAAAGTGGAGGCAGGGCGAGTCCGATTTGTATTGCCCACCCAGATTGGATCGGCGATCGTCACAGATCAAGTTTCAACACACGTAATTCGATCAGTCCTTAAACAGATGGAAATAAGTTAGGGGTTATAAACGCACAGTTATTAGGATCATTCATAGGAAAGCAACGAGCCGATCAAAATTTACCCCAATTGATTTTGCATAATCTCCAGCACTTGAGCCGATATGACCTACGAATTGTCAATTTTGTAACCCAAGTCTGCGAGGTCAGTTCGGGAATAGCGCCATTTGGGCTGCACTTTAACGAATAGTTCCAGATATACCTTACCTGCAATTAATTTTTGAATCTGTTGGCGGGCAACCGTGCCAATTTCTTTGAGCATACTGCCGCCTTTGCCAATCAAAATCCCTTTTTGGGAAGGACGCTCCACATGGATGGTTGCCAAAACACGGGTGAGCGTGGGTTCTTCATCTACTCGGTCGATCGCGATCGCGGTTGAGTGTGGCACTTCTTCGCGAGTCAGCCTGAGAACCTGTTCTCGAATGAGTTCGCCCATAATAAACCGCTCTGGTTGGTCTGTGACCAAATCAGGCGGATAGTAGTAAGGTCCTAAATCGAGGCGCTGAATAAGCTGTTCTAGCAACGTTTCTATGCCATCTCCGGTGACTGCCGAAAACAGCGTGATCGCCCAACCATATTCAGCCGCCAAACGGGTGTAGCTCGCCACAATTGCCTCCGCATTGGAGGATTGCTGATCAATCTTATTAATCCCTAAAATCACTGGAATTGGGCAATGTTTTGCCAGTTCTGCAATGAAGCGATCGCCTTTGCCCACCTCTACAGAGCCATCTACTACAAACAGCAATAGATCAACAGAATGCATGGCAATCTGCGCGTTTTTGACTAAGACTTCTCCCAATTGATGCTGCGGTTTATGAATTCCTGGCGTATCCACAAAAATAAGCTGAGCCGCCGGAGTGGTCAAAATGCCGCGCAGTCGATTACGGGTTGTTTGGGCGATCGGCGACGTAATTGCAATTTTTTGCCCCACTAGCTGATTCATTAAGGTAGACTTGCCCACATTAGGGCGACCGACAATGCCCACAAATCCAGATTTAAAGCCTAATGGAGCGGCTGGAATCAATCCTGTTCCCAGCAATCGGTTCTCGATCAAATTGTTGTCAAAACTCTCGTCTTCAGGTGTCATGGTGTTTGTAATTACAAATGATGATGGAATCGATGCGCCCGGAATTCGATCGCTGCTAAATGCAGTGCGTCAAATGAATTTAGAGGCGATCGTGGTTGCGCCACAGTCACAGTTTTCAGGCTGTGGTCATCAGGTTACAACAACCCAGCCGATTCGAGTAGAGCAGCGCTCTGAATATGAATATGCGATCGCGGGCACCCCGGTAGACTGTGTTCGCATTGCCCTCAGCCATCTTTGCCCTCAAGTTGAAGGCGTACTGTCCGGCATCAATGCCGGAGGAAACTTGGGAACAGATGTTTACATCTCTGGCACTGTAGCCGCTGTGCGAGAAGCCGCCATGCACCGCGTTCCTGGCATTGCCTTCTCCAATTATCGGCAAGAAAACTGCGAAATTGATTGGGCGATCGCAACTCACCGAGCCATCCGAGTTCTTGATAAATTGCTAGCTGAGCCGGTGGAACCAGGAACTTACTGGAACGTAAATCTACCGCAGTATTCTACTCAGATCTCAGAGCCTAACATCATATTTTGCGCTCCTTGCACTCAGCCTTTACCCAATACTTTCCGCCTAGAAAACGACCGTTTTCATTACAGCGGTGAATATGCGAAGCGCCCCTACGATTTGGGGGGAGATGTGGAAACCTGTTTTTCAGGTCATATCGCTCTCACCCAACTATCGCTTTGAGCCTTTGGGCTAAAAATCAAACTTTCCCATCAAGAATCATTCACCGACATCGTGAATGGCGAGAAAACATTCTGATTAATTCAATTAAGTTACTGAGAACCTATACTTTACGGTGAATACTCAACATTGATAAAAGAGTATACATATACTAGAGCGGCTTAACAGATTGCTAATGTGAACGCTATTTGACAGTATTGAGTAGAATCACTTACACTTCATTTGGTGTGTTCTCTGTTTGCAGCGAGATAGCTTGGGAAAATCTTTTTTTAGGTCGTTTTAGTAAAAACTAAAACTTCAGCAGTCTGTTAGTAGCAATCTTTAAGATTAAATAAATTGTTGTTTAATTAGAAGATCGGGTCAGGGGTGATGCCATGCTTTCGATTCGTGAAGTTGTTAAAGAGGCGTTCAATACAGGTTTGCTAACCGTTGAAGCAGAGGAGCAACTGCGCCAGCTTTTGAAGACAAAATATGACGCGAAGGATTTTAGAGCGTTCATGCTGCTCCAGCACGCCGTTGTATCTGGTTCTATTCGCCAAGAATCCCGCGAACCCGGAATAAGACAAGAGCCATTAGCGATCGCGTCCTAGCATCGCATTTAGCAGTCTTTTCAAACATTATGCGTAAACGAGGAGTCTGGCTTCAATAGCCAGACTCCTCGTTTTTTATGAACTAGGACTAGGACGCGATCGCCGCTTCAACTTTTCGGACAGGGTCTTTGCTCACTTTACGAGCCGCTGGCGCGTCTGTGGTTTGCATGAGGAACACCAGTAAAGGAGCGCTTTGCATTTCGCGCTTGAGCATTTTTACTAATTCTCGCTCAATTTGAGTTTTCACTCCAACCCAATCAATGTTAGTTTCAACGTCGGTATAGGACGGTGCCAGCTCTTTCCAGTAGTTGCGTAAAACAACCTCAATCGTTTCGCGAGTTTTATCTTGAAAGCGCGATCGCTCGATTGAAGTGACCACACCCCGGAAATGCACTTCTGGCTGAGCAACTAATTCACCCCGGTTATTGATGGTGGCAGCAACCGTCACAATGCCTTCTCCGGCTAATCGCTGGCGTTCCTTTAACACTTGGGCATTCACTACGCCAGAGCGGGACGCATCTACCAGTTCAATACCAGAAGGCACTTTACCGGCAATCTTGATAGAGTTTTCGGTCAACTCCACCACATCACCATTGTCAATGATGATCATATTTTCTGCTGGAACTCCCACGCTTTGAGCGGTTTGGGAATGTTTTACCAGCATTCGATGTTCGCCATGAACTGGCAAGAAAAACTTGGGTCGCGTTAGACCGAGCATCAGCTTTTGGTCTTCTTGGGAACCATGTCCAGAAACGTGAATTCCTTGTTCTTTACCATAAATCACCTTAGCGCCCAACATCATTAGCTTATCAATGGTGTTCACAACCGCGATCGTGTTTCCAGGAATAGGATTTGCTGAAAATACAACCGTATCGCCGGGACGCACTTTAATTTGTCGATGGTCACCATTTGCAATCCGCGTCATTGCCGAGAGCGACTCACCCTGGGAGCCTGTGGTCAAAATGAGCACATTCTCATCGGGCACCTTTTGAATCAGGTGCAGCGGCTGTAGGAGATCATCTTCACATTTGACATAGCCTAGATTCCGAGCATGGGCAATCACATTCAGCATGGAGCGCCCCAAAATACCCACCACTCTGCCGTGCTTTTTCGCCAGATCCAAGATCATATTGATCCGATGGACTGAAGAGGCGAAGGTCGTTACCAATATGCGCCCTTGAGCCTGCCCAAAGACGCGATCGAGATTGGGATAAACCGCCCGCTCTGAGGGAGTAAAACCGGGAAGTTCTGAATTGGTAGAGTCGCTAATCAAACACTGAACGCCCTGTTCACCATAGTCAGCCAACCGCTGAAAGTCGAAAAATTCGCCGTCTACAGGCGTGTGGTCAATTTTGAAGTCGCCCGTATGAATCACAACGCCAACGGGAGTACGAATTGCAACGGTGAAGCTATCCGCCATGGAGTGGGTATTGCGGATAAATTCTACAAAGAATACAGAGCCAAGCCGCACGATATCGCGTGGACCAACGGTGCGAAGTTCAGTGCGATCGCTGACCCCAGCTTCCTCAAGCTTGTCTTGCAGCAGCGCCATTGCCAGCCGAGGACCATAAATAACGGGAATATCAAACTGCTTCAGATGAAAAGCGATGCCGCCAATGTGGTCTTCGTGCCCATGGGTGACGATCATGCCTTTGATTTTGTGGCGATTCTCCCTCAGGTAAGTCATGTCGGGGAGAACAATGTTCACGCCGTGCATCCCATCAGTGGGAAAGGCAAGACCCGCATCTAACAGAATAATTTCATCGTTATATTCAAACACACAGGTGTTTTTGCCAATCTCGTGGAGACCACCAAGCGGAATAATTTTCAGAGCAGTCGCAGAATTCGTTTGGGTCATTTGCATTAATTTAGGTAAAAAGAGTTTGAGTTGAAGATTCAGAGTTTACTGGGAGACTTTTGATTGGAAGCAAATTACTAGACTGGCAAGCTACAAATTGTTGAAGCTTTGAATAGTAAAGAGGTATGAACGGGCTTGAAGAAGTGGACATTTGGGACTGTCTATCTTCACGTTTCTACAGGACAAGCAGACGTTATTTAGTTGTAGAAAGCTTAAATATGCAGTGCTAGAGAAGTGCTAATTCTGCTAGGACTGACTTGAGAGTTTGAATGACTTCAGCGGGCGCATCGGCAAGAGGAGAACGAGTAGAGCCAACTTGCCAGCCTTGAATTTGCAGTGCAGCTTTCACTGGAATTGGATTAGTAGTCAAAAACAATGCCTTGAATAAAGGAAACAGAGCAAGGTGAGTTTGAGTAGCTGCTTGAATATTGCCTGTAAGAAAGGCTTGAATCATTGATTGGATCTTCGTTCCAACAAGGTGGCTTGCCACGCTGATGACTCCATGCCCCCCAACTGCCAGTAGAGGCAAAGTCAGTGAGTCGTCTCCAGCATAGATGGCAAAATCATTAGAAACAGAGAGGCGGATTTGGCTGACTTGATCTAAATTACCGCTTGCTTCTTTAATTGCTACAACATTAACAATTTTTGAAAGCTGAATAACTGTTTCAGGCAAAAGATTTTGTCCTGTTCTCCCTGGAATGTTGTACAGCACCATTGGCAGATCGGGAGTTGATTCAGCGATCGCCTTAAAATGGTGATACATCCCCGCTTGGGGTGGCTTGTTGTAGTATGGGACGACCTGCAACGAACCATCTACCCCTAGTTTAGCTGCTTTTTGAGTAGCTTCGATCGCTTCCTGGGTCGAATTTGATCCTGTCCCTGCGATTACCTTCGCTCTCCCTGCCACAGCCTGCTGGACTACGCGAAACAGTTCGTATTCTTCGCTCCAAGTTAAGGTGGGCGATTCACCTGTAGTGCCGCACACAACTAAAGCATCACTGCCGTTGTTAACCAAGTAGTCAGCTAGCTTCTCTGCGATCGCGTAATCTACAGCGCCATCTTCGGTAAATGGCGTGATCATCGCGGTTAAGACTCGTCCAAAATTCACCACACTTTATCGATCTATAGGAAGGTTACTAGACGTAGATGCTACTTAAATTGATTAGGTAAGCGATGTTGTCATACTAATTCGTCATTGCCACTATAGGCTTAAGTAACTGTTTTTGCACTAGCAACTCAGCAATTTGAATTGCATTAAGCGCTGCCCCTTTACGAATTTGGTCGCCACACAGCCAAAGCTCCAATCCACAAGGGTGAGAAATATCCTGGCGAATTCGACCCACCAGTACGTTATCTTCGCCACTTGCATCTATCGGCATTGGAAAGTAGTTCGCCGACCAATCCTCTACCAAGCTTACTCCAGATGCGTGGCTCAAGATTTCTCTTGCTTGGGCAACGCTAAAAGGTTGCTTAAACTCTAGATTAATCGCTTCTGAGTGAGCGCGCATTACGGGAACCCGTATACAGGTTGGAGTGATCTGCAAATCGGGAACTCCAAAAATTTTACGGGTTTCATTGACCATCTTCATCTCTTCTTCACAGTAACCCTGCTCGTTCAGCTTAGAGTTATGCGGAAAAAGATTAAATGCTAGCGGATAAGGAAATATGTCAGCCACTGGCTCCTGCCCATTGAGGATTGCCTGCGCCTGGGTCTTCATTTCTTCCATTGCCCGTGCGCCTGCCCCGCTAGCAGATTGGTAAGTAGCGGCAACAATCCGTTGGATGGGCTGAACCAGATGCAATGGATAAATTGCCACTGCCATCAAAATTGTGGTGCAGTTGGGGTTCGCAATCATCCCCTGGTGACGTGCTGCGGCTTGAGGGTTGACTTCGGGTACGATCAGCGGCACATCGGCATCCATCCGAAAGGCGCTGGAATTGTCTACTACAACTGCCCCTGCCGCGATCGCTTTCGGTGCCCACGCCTTAGAAATAGATGCACCCGCTGAAGCCAGCACTAAATCAATGCCGTCAAACGAGCGATCGCTCACTGCTTCAACAATTAAAGGTTCTCCCCGAAACTGGAGCGTCTGCCCCGCTGATCGAGAAGAAGCCAATAGCTTTAGCTGAGAGACTGGAAAATTACGTTCTTCTAGCAACGTCATCAACTCAGTGCCCACGGCTCCTGTTGCGCCTAATATGGCAACTCGATAGGATTGAACCAAATTACACATCCTCCAAAAATTACTGAGTCGCCGACTTTCTTAAAATAAATTTTTTGTAGTAACAGACCTAATTTAAATCAGGTATTTCAACCCTAGACTCAATCGGCAATGTTAGCGTTTCGTAACGCTTGTATGACAAACCTATCTGTTTAGATATGTTTAAGATTTTAGCGGATTCCTAATCGTTTGATTACAAAGCCTGACTTGAAGCACTGTATTTCGGGCTATCACTTCTTACAGTATTTACTTTTCAACTTTATCGAAGCGCGGGTCACCTCATGGATTTACTGACGTAAATTTAGATTCCAATAGTGAGGTATAGCCCATAGGCGATCAGAATCCGTTATTATGTCTAATTGCAGCGCCGCAAACTACGTAATTAATTATTAGCTCGGTAATTTTTATAGAGTAAAAGCTAAAACTAGCAGCGTCTTCAGCCCAGTTATCTGATTTACGGAATCTAGATAAAACTATGTTCCACGCCGTTTAAGAAACGTTTTTTGAGAATCCATTCATATTTTCTCATCTTACCTCCCACGCTAAAATCACCGCAATCTCTTTAGAAATCAATGAAAGTCATCCAGGAAAAGCTTCCCGCTAGCCAAATCGGTTTGCAAATTGAAATCCCCTCAGAAGTATCCAAGAAAGCCTACGAACGAGTAGTCAAAGAGTTTACACGATCGGTCAATGTTCCTGGATTTCGCAAGGGTAAAGTTCCACGCCAGATATTAATTCAGCAAATTGGGTCTAGTCGGCTTAAAGCGGCGACTGTTGAAGAATTGGTGGAAAATAGTATCAAAGAGGCAGTTAAGCAAGAAAATATTGAGGCGTTGGGCAACATTCAGTTGCGATCGTCCTTTGAAGAGTTGGTCAGCCAATTTGATCCAGCGCAACCTCTCACCTTTTCTGCATCGGTTGATGTACAGCCAGACGTGGTTTTGAAGCAGCATTCAGGTTTACAGATCCAGGCAGAAGAAATAAAGCCAGATCCTAAACAAGTTGAGGTGGCGCTACAACAATACCGTGAACAAATGGCAACACTGGTTCCTGTTGAAGGGCGGGCGGCTCAAATGACAGATGTTACCGTAGTGGATTTTAAAGGCGTGTTACGCAGCGATGATCCAGAGCAAGAACCTGAACCGATTCCCGGTGGTGAGGCTCAGGGGTTTCAGCTTGAACTTACGGAAGGGCAATTTATCCCAGGATTTATCGATGGCATTGTTGGCATGAATTCTGGGGATACGAAGGAGGTAGAGGCAACCTTTCCTGAAGCCTACCCTCAGCCTGATGTGGCTGGACGTGACGCGATCTTTACGATCACATTAAAGGAACTGAAGGAAAAAGAATTTCCTGAATTAGATGATGAATTTGCTCAAGATGCTAGTGATGGAGAGTTTCAAACTCTAGCAGAGCTACAAGCGTCTTTGGAAGCTAAGTTTAATCGAGAAGCTGAAGACAAGACAAAATCCAATAAAGAGCAAGCTGTTTTGGATGAACTGCTGAATTATGTGGAGGTCGATATTCCAGAGACATTGATTGAGCGAGAAGTTACCTTCATGGTCAACCAAACCGCAATGCAACTTCAAAATCAAGGCATTGATGTTCGCCGACTTTTCACCGAAAATATGGTTGATCGCCTGCGCGAACAGTCTCGACCTGACGCAATCCAGCGAATCAAACTCAACCTAGCCATGGGCGAAGTGGCAAAACAAGAATCTATTCAAGTTCAACCTGATGAGCTAAGTGCAAAGGTGGCTGAGCTTTTAAAAGAACTGGAAGATCAAAAATATGATCAGCAGATTGACCCAGAGCGGATGCAAGCTGTTGTTTCGGAAGATTTATTAAAAGAAAAGACTGTGGATTGGCTGATTGAGCATTCTACATTTGAGCTGGTTCCAGAAGGCACTTTGACCGAAGAGGAAGACGACTTTGAAGCATTGGCTGAAGACTTTGAAGCATTAGCTGGGGAAGAATTGGCTGAAGAAGATATTGAAGTCACCGAAATATCTCAAGAAATTTCAGTGGAAGATTCTGCTGTGAATGATCTTGTGGAAGCAGCCGAACCTACCTCCAAAGAGCAACAGTCAACCCAATCTACTGCTGATTCAAGCGTAGGCGTAGAAGCGATCGCCGATGCTGATGTCGATGAGCCAGTCGAATCTGAGGCTGCTGAAAAAGCCCATAAAACAACTAAGAAGCCCAAAGCCGCCACGGAAGACTAGCCTTTCTTAGGCTTTCCCAAGTCCTTAATTAGTTGAGGCATAATGAAGTAGGCTTGTGCGATCGGCAGAAGTACTACTCTCCAATCTGAATTTGAATAATTTTAGGCAAAACGCCGATTATGCTTACATCTAACTCTGCTAACTACCTAGTAACCAGCTTTAATCCTTTGGATGTTTCCTCTCTAAGCCCCAGTAATGTTATCCCAATGGTGGTTGAACAAGCAGGGCGAGGAGAGCGCGCCTTCGATATTTATTCGCGGCTTTTGAGAGAACGCATTATATTCTTAGGCACCCCTGTAGATGATGCAGTCGCAGATTCTATCGTGGCTCAAATGCTCTTTTTGGAGGCAGAAGATCCCGAAAAAGACATTCAGTTCTACGTCAATTCTCCGGGCGGCTCTGTCACGGCTGGCATGGCAATTTATGACACAATGCAGCAGGTTCGCTGTGATGTTGCTACAATCTGCTTTGGATTAGCGGCAAGCATGGGAGCTTTCCTGTTAACAGCAGGTGCATTTGGCAAAAGAATGTCACTTCCTAGCTCTCGGATTATGATCCACCAACCGCTTGGGGGTGCCCAAGGACAGGCAGTAGACATTGAAATTCAGGCTAAAGAAATTCTTTATCATAAGCGGAAGCTGAATGAGCTAATGTCTTATCACACAAAGCAACCATTTGAAAAATTGGAGGCAGATACAGAAAGAGATTTTTTCATGTCTGCCGAGGAAGCAAAGAACTATGGTCTGATCGATCAAGTGATTGTTAGGCAAAATCTTCCGCAACCGGGAGAGGATGTGGCTGCGGTATAGGCTAAGAGGAACATATGTCTAAGTACGACTCTCATCTGAAATGTTCTTTTTGTGGCAAATCTCAAGAGCAGGTTCGCAAATTGATTGCTGGACCCGGAGTTTACATTTGTGATGAATGTGTAGACTTATGCAACGAGATTTTGGATGAAGAGTTGTTTGACTCTAGTGCGACGGCTCCTCAACCTGTCCCCCGGCGAGAAGCCTCTCCTGAAAAACGGAAGTCGCGATCGTCTAATATTTCCCTGGGTCAGCTTCCAAAACCCCGCGAGATTAAGGGTTATTTAGACGATCACGTCATTGGTCAAGATGATGCAAAAAAGGTGCTTTCAGTTGCGGTCTACAACCATTACAAGCGGCTAAGCTTTTTGCAGGCTAAAGGAAATGGGAAAATTGCGCCGGAAGATTCTATAGAATTGCAAAAGTCTAATATTTTGCTAATCGGACCCACAGGCTGCGGTAAGACCCTGCTTGCTCAGACTTTGGCTGAAATTTTGGAGGTTCCCTTTGCGGTAGCAGATGCTACTACCCTAACTGAGGCAGGTTATGTTGGCGAAGATGTGGAAAATATCTTGCTACGTTTATTGCAAGTAGCCGATTTAGACGTGGAAGAAGCCCAACGCGGCATCATTTATATTGATGAAATTGATAAGATTGCTCGGAAAAGTGAGAATCCTTCTATTACACGGGATGTGTCGGGAGAGGGAGTTCAGCAAGCCCTCCTAAAAATGCTTGAAGGCACGATCGCGAATGTTCCGCCGCAGGGTGGACGCAAACATCCTTATCAAGACTGCATTCAAATTGACACCAGCAATATTTTGTTTATCTGCGGCGGTGCTTTTGTTGGATTGGATAAGGCGATCGAGCAACGAATTGGCAGAAAATCAATTGGCTTTATTCAACCAGGCGATACCCAATCAAAAGACAAACGCACGGCTGATATGTTGAAGCATCTTGAGCCTGATGATCTCGTCAAGTTTGGCATGATTCCAGAGTTTATTGGGCGCATTCCAGCGATGGCAGTGGTCGATCCCTTGGATGAAGATACCTTAACCGCTATTTTGACCGAGCCGCGCAATGCTCTAGTAAAGCAATATCAAAAGCTGCTGAAGATGGATAATGTCATTCTTGAATTTAAGCAGGATGCAATCCGGGCGATCGCGCAAGAAGGATACCGTCGTAAAACAGGAGCGCGGGCGCTTCGTAGCATTGTTGAAGAGCTAATGCTAGATGTGATGTATGAATTGCCATCTCGGAAGGATGTCACCTGTTGCACCATCACTCGCGAGATGGTTGAAAAGCGCTCCACTGCCGAGTTGTTGCTTCATCCTTCGTCATTACCAAAGCCAGAATCTGCCTAGAAGGTTCAATGCCTAATGACTATGAAGGTTCAAAACTGCGCCTTTATATAGATTCCATCTGTGTTTAAACCATGCCACATAGTCTAATTAACGGGATTAGCCACTATTACGAGTGGATTACCTCATCGGGAGATGCTCAGCCTGCTGGTAAGCCAGTGATGGTCTTTGTTCATGGTTGGGGTGGCTCTGCTCGATATTGGGAGAGTACTGCCCAGGCAATTTCCACCACTTTTGACTGCCTCCTCTATGATATGCGGGGCTTTGGGCGATCGACCTTTGCTAATTCTGCCGCTTTAGCAGACGACAGTCCTCTAAAAGACACGCCTCCTAGCTATGAATTAGAAACCTATGCCCATGATCTTGTTGAGCTATTAAACACGCTTGGACTAGAGAAGATCTACCTTAACGCTCACTCAATGGGTGCTTCGATCGCAGTTTTTTTTCTAAACCTCTATCCAGAGCGAGTTCACCAAGCAATCTTGACTTGCAGCGGCATTTTTGAATATGACAAAAAATCGTTCGAGGCGTTTTACACTTTTGGCGGCTATGTTGTAAAGTTTCGCCCCCGCTGGCTCTATCAACTGCCATTGATGGATCGCCTATTTATGCAGCGCTTCTTGCACCGTCCGCTGTCGGGAACAATCAGCCGCGACTTTTTAAATGATTTTTTGATGGCAGATTATGAAGCGGCAGTAGGGACGATTTTCACCTGCGTTAGCCAGAAAGCGGCTGAAGAGATGCCTGGAGAATTTTCTCGACTAACAGTTCCAACTTTGATGATTTCGGGCGATCGCGACATCATTATTGCAGCCGAACTAGGACAAAAAGCCGCTGCCCTCAATCGTGATTACATTCAGTTAGTCGTAATGTCTGATACAGCTCACTTCCCAATGCTGGAGGATGCGCCGACCTACTTGCAGCACTTAGCCAATTTTCTGAAGATCGACTGTCTAGCTGCTCAACCTTCAGCTTCACAAATTAGCTAAATCTACGATTCTCTTAGGCAAGATGTCGTAACACCCTAATACTTTTAGCGTATCTGTATGATGTCTCAATTCTTCTAAAGCCGATTGAACAAAGCTTTGGCGAGTATCAGCCTCTAAATCAATAAAAAATAGATAGTCACCGAGCGATCGCTTTGTCGGGCGAGATTCAATCCGACTCAGATTAATTCCTTGTTGGGCAAAAATATCCAGTGGCTTAACTAAGGCTCCAGGCATATCATGCACACTAAAAGCAAGCGAGGCATGGGTTCCCCCTGGTGAGGACTGTAAGCCTAACACCCAAAAACGAGTGCAATTATCAGGGTGATCATTAATTGGGTGAGCCAAAATCGGCACTTTATATAGCAACGCTGCTCTTTGAGAGGAAATGGCTCCAGCCTGCCTATCGTGTTCAAGTTGTTGCAGGGCTTCCGTTGTAGAGTTTGTCGGAATCAACTGTGCATTCGGACGATGGCGCTCTAACCAAGCCTGACATTGGGCCAGCGCTTGTGGATGTGAATAGATTGTTTGAATCGACTCAATTCTAGTTGCATGAGACATCAAAGCATGGGAAATCGGTAATATGAGCGCTCGCTGAATTTGCAGCTTATCCAAAATCCAAAGCGTGTCAAGAGTCATTGTCACACTGCCTTCAATCGAGTTTTCGATCGGCACCACGGCTAAATCTGCCTGTTGCAGTGCAACCGCATTCAGCGTTTGAGCAATACTAGGATAAGGGCACAGTAACGCCTCCTGCTGAAAACTCTGAGCTAGCCAGTTGGAATAGACCAAAGCCGCAGCTTCAGCGTAGGTACCAGAGGGTCCTAAATGTGCGATCGATACTGCCATCTTGTTCTAATCCTTCCTACACCTAACCGACTGTTAACCGTTGCTTTTCAACATACGCCTTACCCTCTGACTAAGGGTCTAAATTCTCAGGGTTGTTACAGCACTTCATCTTCGTTAAGCCCCAAGCTTGCAGATAGATTCTTTCACTAAAGTAATCTCTAGAATTTTAGGCTGTGGCTCGAAAAACTTTCTTCGATATGGATGCGTATTAGAGTTAAGCCAGAAAGGCTGCTACTCTAAACGGCAATGAGGAATATACTTGAGTTGTAGGGTAGTTTTTACCTGAGAGGGTTGAGGATTTTTTCTTTTTAATTCTTTAAAATCAGTGGTAATTCGCTACATTTTATCCTTCTCTTTTCACTTGCGCTTCAAATGGATATTCAGTTTTTAGCTTCTCAATCGGTGGATATTCCTGTTGTTGAGCAGCCCGTGCCGATTCAGCACTATCTGCGTCAACCTCAACGGCTGATCAATGCTTTAGCAGGCTCTAGTAAAATTGAACTTTTGGGCAATGACCTGTTTCGGTTGAAGATGCGCCCACTCAAATTCATGATGTTGAGTTTACAACCTACTGTAGATATGCGGGTTTGGGCAGAATCGGATGGGGTTGTGCGGTTGCAGTCAGTCCGCTGTGAAATTCGCGGGGTTGAGTATATTAACCAGAGATTTTCGTTAAATTTGACGGGTCACTTGCAAGTTATTAATCAAGTTGTTAATGACCAAAAAGAAACTCGATTGAGGGGTAAAGCTGATTTGGAAGTATTGGTAGATTTGCCGCCGCCGCTTTGGTTCACCCCTAAATCCATTTTAGAAACCACAGGCAATGGACTGTTGAAAAGTGTTTTACTGACTATCAAACAGCGGTTAATTTATCAACTGTTGTTAGACTATCGAACGTGGGCGATCGCGCAACTTGAGGACGAAACTTTAAATCAGTCTGGAACGTTACCTGCTAGTAGTTTTCTAAGCTAATTTTCCTGACTTAAATGATTGGAGCTATGTTCCAAAAGTGCTAGGCGACAGGGACTAAACGATTTACGGTGATAAGGCGTGATGCCGTATTTGTGAATTGCTTGTCGATGAATAGGAGTGCCATAGCCTTTGTTCGTTGCGAGACCATATTGTGGGTAGCGCAATGCTAGCCGAGTCAGCAGTTCATCTCGCCAAACCTTAGCAAGGATGCTAGCGGCAGCAATGACAGTGGATTTTTGATCTCCTTTGACTAAAGTTTTTTGCGGAATCGCCAATTCAGGTATCCGCTGATTCCCATCAACCAAGCAAAAATTTGGCTGGACGGCTAATCTCAAGATCGCTCGTTTCATTGCCAAGAGTGATGATTGCAAGATGTTCAGCCGATCAATTTCTCGGACTGAAGCGTAGCCAATCTGGTAGGCAACCGCAGCAGATCGAATTTGTACCGCTAGTCGTTGACGTTCTGATGGAGACAAAAGTTTGCTATCAGTTACTCCAGCGATCGCTAAATCAGCTAAGGCACTACTGGGCAAAATCACTGCTGCCGCAACCACTGGACCAAATAGTGCTCCACGTCCCACCTCGTCTACTCCGGCAATAATCAGGCTGGAATCCCTAGAGTTGATTAGCTCTAGAAGTTCAAGCTGATCAACCGTGAGTGATTTCCTGCGTACCATACTCCAACGCTGGTTAATCAGTTGTGCTGGCAGAGGAACGGCGGCGACGACGGCGAACAATGCCATTGTCTGGTTCTGGCTCTGGTTCTGGTTCTAGTTCCAGTTCTGGTGTTTCTATTTGCAGTTCTGGTTCCATAGCCTCAAGTGCGATGTTTGGCAACTTTGGAATGATTTTGATCGGAGCGGCGATCGCTATTTCCTGCTTTTCTTCTGCGGGTGAGCTGTAGTTAAATTCTTCTCGCTCTGCGGCTGGCTCCAATGAGTTCACTTTTGCAGTAGATGGTTCTAATGCATCGACTATTAATTGAACTGGAGGGGCTTGTCCGGGTAGAACAACCGAAATAACTGCTGATCTAGGATTTTTCACCTCTTGTTGAGACAACACCAACGGAGAAACGCCCATCCAAGCATAAACCTCTTGCTCTTCGGGAGTCATTTCAACCATCACCATCTCTGGGGGTTCTATAGGCTTACTTTCACGCCGAGAGCGCCCTCGCTTTTCCTCTATTTCAGATGAAACAACCGCCTCTTTCTCTTCTGCTATCTCTCCCTGCTCTAATCCATTGTCTGGACGAATACTCTCTGGACGAATGCGATCGCGTAAAGCGGCTCCCTCACGGGAATCGCGTCGCCCACGAGGCACTTCCCGCTCTCTAGGCTTTTCAACAACCTCTTCCCCAGCAATATCTCCATCCGGCGGATGATCTTCTGCTCCATTGTTAGGAAGTCTGCTTGGCATCCGGCTTTCGCCCCAGGGAGCACCCCGCCCACGATCGCGACTAGTAGTCGGTGGTTCCTCACCGGTGCGGCGGCGGCGGCGGCGGCGATTGTTGCCTCCTACTTCTTGATAATTGGGATGGCTGAGCATCTCTTGCATATCGTCTGCGTCTTCGTCTTCCCGTTCTTCCCAAGGAAATTCAGCAGGCAGAGAAATATCAGGTAACTCACGACTCGGTAGCTCTCGTCCCCGTGTAGCTCCACGGTCTGCACGATACTCCCGAATTGGAGTGACGACAGAATTCTCAGCGACCTCTTCATCGGAGTGATCGAGTTCACCTGGCAAATGGATTATTTGCCCCGTGCCACTACAAGTTGGGCAAGCACGTCCAAATAGTTCGTAAATGTTTTTACCTTGGCGCTTTCGGGTTAGTTCAATCAACCCTAATTCCGTCAGTTGGGCAATCTGAGGGCGGGCTTTATCCGATCTCAGCGCTTTATTGAAATGTTCCAGCACTTGCAATTGGTCGCGGCGAGATTCCATATCAATGAAATCTACAATGATGACTCCGGCGATGTTGCGTAGACGAAGTTGACGAGCAATTTCGGTTGCAGCTTCACAGTTTGTCCACAGGACTGTTTCTCGTGCCGTTGCAGACCGCGTAAAGGAACCAGAGTTTACGTCAACCACGGTTAAAGCTTCGGTGCGCTCAATAATAATATAGCCACCAGAAGGCAAGTCAACTCTAGGTTTAAGTGCTTCTCGAATCGCGGCATTGATGCGGAAGTATTCTAAAATTGAGGCGCGATCGCGGTGATGATCAATCAAAACGCCTTGAGGTAATTTGCCGCCGCCCCAAGTTGTTAAATGCTGTTTGATTCGTCTCAAGCCAGTGTGTGAATCTGCCACAATCCGATTCACATCGCTACTGTAGACATCTCGCAACACCCGCTGAATAAAATCATCATCTCGATTTAGCAGGGCTGGGGCACGAGTTGAAGCCGCTTCTCGGCAAATTGTTTCCCATTGCTCTTGTAGTGCTTCCAAATCTTCGATGATGGCTTCTTCCGGCACACCTTCCGCTTCAGTTCGCACGACCAAACCCATGCCAGCAGGTTTAATCAAAATTGCTAAAGCTCTTAAACGATTGCGTTCGTTCTCATTGCGAATTCGGCGTGAAAGATTCACTCCTTTTCCATGGGGCATTAAGACCAGATATCGACCAGGGAAAGAAATATTTCCAGTGAGGCGAGGTCCTTTATTGCCAGTCGGCTCTTTCATCACCTGCACCAGCACTTTTTGCTGGGGGCGCAGCAGTTCGGTAATCGATCCGGCGGCTCGTTGCAGTTTTAAAGGACCCAAATCTGTAACATGAATGAAGCCATTTCGGTCAGAGTCTCCAATGTTGACAAATGCGGCATCAATCCCAGGCAGCACATTTTCAACAACTCCTAGGAAAACATCACTGACTTGGTGAGTTCCAGTGGCAACAATTAGCTCTTGAATTTGATCTTCTGAAAAAACAGCAGCAATGCGGTGCTGTTCCGCGATAATAATTTGTTTCGGCATTCAGTTTCCTCAAGATTCAGCGATCGCACTGAGTGGCAAGCGTCCTGCTTATGAACCACCCATCGGGGGTAAAAACAATTTTTGAAAGCGATAGAAGCCATCGGGCTTGCAGATGCAGCAAAAAAACTCTCATCCAAGCTAGGTGAAGAGCCTAAAAACAGCTAGCCCCAACGCAGAATAACTGAGCCAAACAACTATATCCAAGACTGGAAAGCCCATATTCATTAGGGTATCAAGATCTTGTTCATGAGTAGAAAGCTTAGTGAAGCAAGCTGCTCCCAGTATTAACACTGGCGTATGAAGCGGTTCCCCAGGTATTCCCAGTCCGCAACAGCTTCTATTGATGAGCATTATAACGTGCAGAGGCTACTGAGATATTAATTTTAATGGATTTCAGCTTTGTGATTAAGCCTGTGTCATCCCGTGAAAGGATACAAATCAAAAGGTAGAGGTGAATGAACACTCGCTTTTGGCTTAAATTGAAAGCATCTTAGGGTAGATGACATTGCTGCAAATCGTAGAGTTTTAAGCAGTTTTTAAAATCAAGCGGGTGCGATGGGTTTTGAATAGATGTAACTTTCGGTTTGCAACTTGTTCTAGCATCCGAAGCAGCCCATCGGGACGCAACAATGTGCCATCATTGCGGCAGCTACCGACGTATTTCAGGCAGAGGTGAGAAGTGAGAAACGAGGCGCAATCAGAGGGAATCAGTTCTAGGTGAAACAAGCGATCGCGCAAATTTACTAAATGAGTTTTCCCCGATTTAGTCGTCTGTTCTATCCAAATTTCCTGGCTATCCAGCACCGCTTCAATCCAAGTTTGCCATTGCTGGAGATCGAAGGGGTTTCCTTCCTCTTCATCGGCAATACCCACCGTAATTTCATACTCTGCCTGCTCAAGTAACTGAGTGGCAGCGGGCGCACTCAGGCTAATTTGTTCCACTCGATAAATGGGCATATTTGCTGGAAGCTGGGCAGCCAACTTTAGTTTAAATACTTCTAGATCGATTGATTCAGTTAATTCAAAGTCAACGATTTCACCGGAACTCGTTACGCCCAACGGCAGAGCGCTTGCGGGAATAATCCGAGGACCGGGGTGAAACCCGCCTGTAAACGTGATGGGCAAAGAGGCTCGTCGGGCGGCTCGATCGTAGAGCCGCATCAAATCCAAATGGCTGACTAATGCCATATCGCCCTGTTTACCCAACCACACTCGCACTCGTTGAACCCGCTGCTGATTGGGCACGAACTGCCCGACAAATTCGGGAATGGCGGGAGGTGGCACAACCACATTGTGTCCAAAATCGACGCTGCATACCCCGCAGTGCGAACAGCCTTCAAAGGAGCAATCCGGCACGGTTGCGGCGGCTAATGCTCGTTGCAAATCATCGATCAACCACTGTTTATCGATGCCTGTATCGAGGTGATCCCAAGGTAGAGGCGCATTGTAGAAAGAAGGATCTGGGATGCGGGGTGTGGAAATAGGCTGATTTTCGGCTTGATCAAAAATGTTCCATTCACCGTTTTCGACTTGCCGATATTTCCAAGTTAGATCGGCTTCGGCGATCGCCTGTGACCAAGCGCCATAAGCACGCTCTAAGCTTTCCCACCAAGCATCCATGCCAGCACCCAGTTGCCATGCCCGAAGAATAACCGGGGCTAAACGGCGATCGCCTCTGCCCACAAAGTCCTCCATTGCCGAGATGCGGACATCGGTGAAATTAACTTTCAATCCACGATTGTGGCGAAATTCTGATTTTAGGAGGGTCTGCTTCCGCGCGAATTCCGCAGTAGAAACCGAGTGCCACTGGAAGGGCGTATGGGGTTTGGGCGTAAAGTTAGAAATGGTGATGTTGAAATTAAGCGACTTCCTGCCTTGAGATCGGCATTCTTGTTGCAGCCAGCGTACCGTTTCCGCAATTCCGATTACATCTACATCCGTTTCGCCGGGTAGCCCAATCATGAAGTAAAGTTTGACCCGATCCCATCCTTGCTCATGAGCCGTTTTGATGCCACGCAGCAATTCTTCGTTGGTCAGCCCTTTATTTACAATGTCCCGCAGGCGTTGGGTGCCTGCTTCTGGGGCAAAGGTGAGTCCTCCTTGGCGGGTGCCACCCAAGATGTTGGCAATATTTTCGTCAAAGCGATCAACCCGCTGACTAGGCAAAGCGAGGGAAATATTTTCATCTTTAAGCCGATTTTTGATTTCTACGCCCACGGCGGGCAGCGCCAAGTAGTCAGAACAACTGAGGGATAGCAAAGAAAATTCGTTGTATCCGGTTGCTCGCATTCCTTGCTCGATCGCGTCAATCACTGCTTCTGGTTCCACATCTCGCGCTGGGCGAGTCAGCATTCCGGGCTGGCAAAAACGACATCCTCGTGTGCAACCCCGCCGAATTTCAATCACGAGGCGATCGTGAACGGTTTCCACATAAGGCACTAGCCCAATAGAGTAAGCAGGCATCGGTGTCGCCACGCGCCGTAAAATTCGGGCAGGCACCTTCGCCCGATTGGGCTGCACGGAACCATCCGCTGCCAAATCATAAAACTGCGGCACATACACACCGGGCACTTGGGCAAGATCGAGCAGCAACGCTTCACGGCTTAACTTAGCGAGTTTGCCTTCTTCAATCACTAAGCCAATTTCGGGTAGGAGTTCTTCACCATCGCCAAGCGCAATAAAGTCAAAGAAATCTGCATAGGGTTCAGGATTTGATGTGGCAGTTTGCCCCCCAGCGAAGATCAGCGGATAGCTGCCTGTCTCCACATTCCACATCCCCGAAGCGTTGCGTTCTTGGGCAGTAAGGGGAATGCCAGCCAAATCCAGCATCTCCAGAATATTGGTTGCGCCTAACTCATAGCTGAGGCTAAACCCCAAGATATCGAATTTGGTTAATGCCTGACGAGATTCGACTGCGAATAATGGAGTGTTGGTGGTGCGAAGTTTGGCAACAAAATCAGCGGCAGGCAGATAGGCGCGATCGCATAACTGACGAGGTTGAGCATTCAGAATGCTGTATAAGATAATGTGCCCCAGGTTTGAAGCACCGACCTCATAGACTTCTGGGTAAGTCAACGCCCATCGGACAACCGCTTCATCCCACAATTTGTGTACCGCACCCAGCTCATTGCCCAAATAGCGCGCGGGTCGAAGAATATCTGGAGTCAATAATGTTTCGACTGCGATCGCCACAAGCAACAATCTCCTACGAGCCAACAAACAACAACAGACTTCAGTATACTAAATGCCTGCTTGGCAGAAGTTTGCAGCGCTGCAATATTTATAACCCCAAGGTTTACAACCCTATCAATGCAAAATGCCTCAAAGCATAACCTTGAGGCGTTTTCAGATTAACAGCTAATTTTTAGACTATGGCATTAAAGATCACTCTGATTTTTCATTAGACATTATTGGAAATAGTGAAGCACTCTAAAGCAAGGGAGGAGAGAACTTCTAGCAATTTCAATCTCAAGCCGCTTTGAGTTGACGATGGGTGAGCCGCAAGTTGTGTAGCCC
>CASBQE010000049.1 GCA_949127665.1 Synechococcales cyanobacterium PMM_0083 | reverse complement strand
GGCTACCGCCTGAACGGATTTAGCAGCTTGAATTGTCACGTCAGAACTTTTCATTTCAGAACTTTTGGCTGGCATTGCGGCAGTGACACCCAATGCGATTGTAAACAGGGCACTCATGAGAACTGTTTCAGCATGAGATGTAACAAATGTTTTGGTCGATGCAGTGGAGCAAGGTTGGGCTGACATCATGGCGGAAATTTGTTGGGGGCGTTTGATGTCTGTAGTATCGAATATTTTAATCAATAACCTGGTGATGCAAAGGGTTCCTCAACAGTGATTTCACTCTAGCCATGACCTAATCTAGCTCACTGCATAGTGTGACTCGCATCACAGGCTTTCGGAGCGGATCGATTTTTTCCAAGATAAACTCATTTTGTAGTTCTTGATACAGAAACAATTCTATAATTATAGATGCAGGGAAGTATTTCTCTGTTGCTCATTTTCTCTGTAGGACTATTATGTCTAATATTCTTCACGCTCACGATGATCACCTTCTTTCCAAGCATCAAGACAACATTATGACTTCGCTGGTTCAACGTTTGCAAAAAGCGAGAGGCGCAAATGATTTTCGACTGGTTCAACTGTTGGAGCAAGAGAAAAGCCAAATAGAACAAGCAGTGCCTCAGTTTGAAGCGCGATCGCATCGGCTAACCGCCATTCAAAATTGGTTAAACAACATTCTATTTGGCAAAGCTGAACTGCAAGTTTCTCAGTTTGTAGATAGCGCTAGCGATGAATGGTGGTATGCCTTCGATCCACAGACTGGTGGCTGTGTTTATGCTGATTCTGAAGCCGAACTTCGCTTGTGGATTAAAGATAACTACCAAGGGCAGTAGAGTCTCATTTATCTCTTTCAGTCAGGTCGGCGGGTGTTTTTTTGAGGCATCAATGTGAAAACCTGGGGTTTCGTAATCATCGGGTAAGTAGTTTTCGGGAATGGTGCTGTGATTGCCATCTCGTAAGGCAAAAAAGCTGGGAGACATGATTTCAATATCCGCTTCGTTGCACTTGTCCTGAATGTTTCGGTGTAAGTCGGAATAGATTGCCGGAAATTGTTCAGGACAATCGGTATGGGCGTTAAGTTCATAGCTAACGTTGTAGTCATTCAAGCTAGTTTGTAAAACAAAAGGCGCTGGGTTGCTTAAAATCTCAGGCGTTGCTTGAGCCGCCTCGATTAGAACAGCATGAACTTTCTGCCAGGGTATGTCATAGCCCAAGGTGATGGTTGTGTGCAGAACCAAACCTGTAGAATCTTTTAGATCTTTTGCGGAAGTGCTGTAATTGATAATACTGCTTCCTAAGATGGTTGAATTTGGAATTGTTATGACCACATTTTTGGGAGTGCAAATTCGAGTCACTAGCACATCTTTTTCAAGCACAATTCCAACTATTTCACCGATTTTAATCATGTCTCCAATTTGAAATGAGCGGGTATAGACTACAATGAATCCGCCAATGATATTGGATACTGCACTGGCGGCTCCGAGGGTTAATAGGGCGCTAACTACGAGTGAAACTCCTTGAAAGGCAGGCGACTTAAAACCGGGTAGAGAGGGCATTGCGATCGCTAGAGCTAGTGCAAGGACAAAAAAGCGCACGAGTTGAAACGTAGGTTGCACCCAATCTGAATAAAACCAAGGAAATGAGATGTTACCGAGTTTGATTTCTTTGAAAAATAGGTGAATAAACGATAGGATTTCACGGGTAATGAATACGATTAAAACTAGGGTAAACAGATTGGGCAAATAACCAACAATTGCCCGCTCAAACTCTGCCAAAGTTGAGCCAACAATCGCCCAAAAATTGCTGCTTAAACCTTGAGTCCAAGGGAAAAATCCAAAAATTAAAAACAGATATAGGCAAGCCAGAGAGAGATACAACACATTTTGACCCAATTCTGCAAAATGCAGCGCCACGGTGATAAAAGGCGTAATTGCAAATATCCCTCTGTTGGAATTCTTGAGGCGATCGCTGTATTCTGCCAACCAATCTTTTAAGCGATCCAACGTGCCTGCAAACAGTTTGTTTAAAAGCTGAACGACGAGCCAAAGCAATAGTGTTGCTAAAATCGCATATCCAACTCCACGCAGAATATTTTCAACACTGCGTTGCTCCCGAAAGGTGATCAGAGAAGACCGAATCGCAGCCAGATAATCTTTTGTTAGAGCCGCTTGAGTTTGCCCTTCAGCTTTGGCATCTTCCGGCGTGATGATTGTAATATGGACATTTTTTTTACCCGCCACAATCAGCGTGATGCCTTGAGCATTTTCTGCTCGAACAGATTCAGGCGAAATTTGTGAATTATTCGCAACTGTTGTCAGTTGTTCATTTGCCAGATTTGCTCGTTGCAGTGCTGAAAGTGGACCAAAATTGCTGCGAATTTGAAAGAGAGTTTTGCCGTCTAACACCACAGAGCCGGGTTCAGCGCCGATCGCTTGCTGAACTTCAGTGGCAGCAGGTAATTGCGATCGCGCTGGAGCGACCCCAATCAAGTGCAAGCTGACTAAGAAAACAACGCCAACTGTTAAGAGTTGGGTCAAAAGCAACGTAAAACGATTCATCAGAAACGACACAATGGACACGTAATAATTTGAATACTGAATCACTATAAAAATCGATTGACACCATTTGACAAAATATTAATCTAAAGAAAAAGATTTTCTTTAGATTCTGTCAGAAATGGCGATCGCCCAAATATTTAGAGCTACCGCCGTCTTAGGCTTAGACAAGCGGTTTCGCAAAGGAAATATCGCCAATCAATTCTCAAGCCATTGTTGCATTTGTATTGCTCATCATTGCATTACAGGCAATTTATCTTTAGTATTTTCTCTGTCGGTATTTTTACGGTAAAAAAAAGGAAGCAATCCTATGGCTAACTGGCAGGGTGTTCTTCAAATGCGCCTAAGATTCACACTTGCTATTGCAGCAACCCCCGTTTTCTTCGCCTCTTCACTCATCGGGCTAGAGCCGCAGAAGGTCGCAGCACAGACTACTCCAGCCGTGCCGACCTTTAAACTGCCGAGTTCTCTTCCCAGCGGCACCACACTTAAAGTGGATGGCTCTAGCAGCATGGCAGTGAGTGGGGAATCTCTTAAAAAACGTTACCAAGAGAAGTTTCCAGCAACAACGGTTAACCTGAAGGAAGATGGCACGGATGCAGCGCTGAAAGGTGTGCTTGATGGAACGGTAGATATCGCCGCAGTCGGTCGCCCGCTGACTCAAGCAGAAAAGGCGAAAGGGTTAACCGAAGCTCCTATTAGTCGGGAGAAGGTTGCCATCATTGTTGGACCTGAGAATCCATTCAAAAAGAGCATCACATTTGATCAATTTGCCAAGATTTTTCGGGGTGAAATTACAGACTGGTCACAGCTTGGTGGCGCACCGGGTCCGATTCGGATGGTCGATCGCCCTGCCTCAAGCGATACCCGTCAGGCGTTGGGTCAATACACAGTATTCAAAGGGAAGCCCTTTAAAGCTGGCAGCAGTGTCGTCACCGTGACGAAAGACACCACCGAAGCGGTCGTTAAAGAATTAGGTAAAGATGGCATTGGTTATGCGATCGCAGATCAAGTGATCGATCAACCCACTGTAAAAGTGCTGCCTCTGCACGAGACTTTGCCCGATGACCCGCGCTACCCGTTTTCTCAGCCCCGTGGATATGTTTACAAGGGGGAACCAAACCCTGCAACATTAGCTTTTCTGGGCATTGCAGTCACAAGACCAGGGCAGGAAGCCATGAGTTCCCCCAGCCCATCCGCCGCAATGGTTGAGCCTTCTGCCAGTGCTTCTCCTAGCGTTGAGCCTACAACTGAAACTCAAGCAAGTGCCCCATCTGCCGCAGTTGAGACCGAGGCGCGTCCATTTCCCTGGTGGTGGTTGCTGTTGCCCTTATTGGGATTGGCAGGTTTGTGGGCAGCGATGAGGGGACGATCTGGCGCACCTGCGGCGGCTCCTGTTGCTGCACCGATTGCCGCTGTAGACCGCGATCGCAGCCGGATTATTTTGACACCCCGCAACTGCCGCAATGCTTACACCTACTGGGAACTGTCTGATAAAGACAAAGAATCTTTTCGCAGTCAATCGGGGCGTAACTTGGCATTACGTTTGCATGATGTCACTGATATTGACCTGAATCGGCAACCAGCCCACACCGTCAAACAGTTTGATGTGCAGGAGAACGAACAGGATCACCATTTGCCGATCGCCTTAGACGATCGCGACTACATTGCAGAACTAGGGTACGAAGCCGCCAACGGAGAATGGCATAAGGTTGCTCGTTCTGAGGCGGTGCGGGTTCCGGCTTGCACCCCTGCTGAAAAGATTGGGGCTGCGGCAACCGCTGCGGCAGGAATAGGAGCCGCTCCTGCCTTAAACACAGCCGCGATCGCGGCAGGCGCAGGAGCCGCCGCTTTAGCAGGAACCGTTTTGGCGGGTCGTTTCACAACCCGTGCGGCATCTGAAACGGTTGATCCCATTGCCTCTGATCCTGCTCGGATTATTCTGGCACCTCGCACTGCTGACAGCGCCTATGCCTACTGGGAAGTTTCCGAAGCGCATCAGGCTGCCTTAAAACAGCAGGGCGGCGAAAACTTGACCCTGCGAGTTCATGATGTGACCGATATAAATTTCGATAAATATCCCGCTCACAGCACTCAGCAGTATCCTTGCAGCGAATTGGATAGCGACAAGCATGTGCCAATTACCAGAAGCGATCGCGACTATGTTGCAGACTTGGGCTACCTCACCAAGGATGATCGCTGGCTCCGACTCGCAAAGTCTGATGCTATTCGAGTTCCTGCTGCTCAGGCTACCGCCAAACCCACATCATTCTCTGCTGCCGCCGCCGCTGCCGCCGCTTCAACTAAGCTATCCGCCATAACCCTAAACCGCGCCACGCCGACACAAGATAGTGGCTCAAATATCCCTAGTCAATTAGAAAATCCAGCAGGCAAAGCCTCTGCAACCGATTCTAATATGATGGGCAATGCTACACAAACAGCCTCTAACCTGACAGGCAATGCTGCAAACATGGCGGGTTCAGCCCTAGCAGGTGGAACCGCTGCTGTAGCGGGAACTGGTGTAATGGCAAAATCCTTTTTAGATAAGGGAGCCTCGACTGTAGAGGGCGATCGCGATGAACACGATGCGACTACGGCATTTGCATCAGATTGCCGCATCATTCTAGTAGATCGCACATCAAACCAAGCCTACGCCTATTGGGAAGTCGCCAATGCCTACAAAGAACCCTTGAGGCAGCAAGGTGGAAAACGACTGACGCTCCGGGTTCACGATGTCACCAACATTGACATTGATTATCAGCCACCCCATAGCACTCAAGACTATCCCTGCATGGAAACCGACCATGATAAACACGTTCCTATTGCAGCAGAGGGTTCCTTTGAGAATCTTGGATACCGCGATTACCTTGCCGAGTTGGGCTATTTCACCGACGACAACCGCTGGCTAAGGATTATTCGCTCTCTGCATGTGCGCGTTCCTCAAAACAGCTAACCTGTTCGATCTATCTCAATTTTGAAAAGTCATATCCTTGAGTAGAAACAATTAACCCGTTTCTACTCAAGGATAAAAAGTATGATTAATCAAAATTACAACGTTTCCTTTAGAGAAGGTATTTCACCATGAGTCAACAATATTTTCCAGAAGATGAATGGGCAACTCTGCTGCAAACCCCAAACATGATCATTATGGCAATGACACTTGCCGATAAAACTGATCCAGTTTCCTTTCTTCAAGAAACTCAGGCAGCCGTTCAAATTGTTACAAATGAGCAGAACCGCCCAGACTTAACCAGTGATTTAGCAAAATCGCTGACCACATCAATGAAGGAAATCGACGCAAAAGATCCCCTACAAGGAGAACAGCTTTTGCTAAAAAAACAGTTTGAATTGCTGGGCACACTTCAAAATCTCAAGAATGCATCTGAAGGACGCAAAAGCACTTTGGATCACTTCAAACAGGTCGGTTTGATTTTGAGCAACAAAGTAACTGCGGTGCAGGCGCAAGAGTTCAAAACCTGGATTCTCTCCATTGCCCGTCAAATTGCTGAAGCCGTGAAAGAAGGCGGTTTATTTGGGATTGGTGGTGAACGAGTGAGCCGAGATGAATCTGAGATGCTGAAAGCGATTGAAAAAGCCTTAGACGCTAAACTTTAAGTGCTTCTTGGTAATACAAATCAAGTAAGAGCAACTGTAGGGAGCGCCTCACAGCGATGTCACTTCTGTAGCTTGCTTCCCGTAGAGTACGCAGCCATCGCGAACTGAAGAATCTCGGTCTTTGCCACAAGTCTGAGATTCTTCACTGCACTTCGTTTTGCTGAAAGTATGTCAGTTTAGAAGATTTATAGTTCAGTTCTTTGCCTCCACATTAGACGATTTCTATATCTTGACCCTGTCCACAGTGCTTGCAGTGCGGCAGATGTTTATAAGTGAATTCGTGGCAGTTCGGACATTCAATATATTGATAATATCCACAGTGAGGACAGTGAGAATCTTGCGATCGCAACTTCTTAGCACATCTCACGCATCGCGACTTTTGAACCCTACCAGCCGCCTGAAGTTTTGGATTGAAAACAAATTTCTGAAAAAACTTGATGATTCCAAAACCAAGTAGTGGAATGATCAAAATGTATAGATAGCTAACCAGAAATAATAATCCGCCAAAAAGAGCGCTGACAACATCAGCAAAAAACTGAAATAAAACTCCAACTTGCAGAAACTCAAAAACTTTAAAGATGAGTGGAATGCAGAAAATAACTAGCAAATGCCAGCTAATTAAAGCAGCCAACCCATAGCCTCTGCGTTGAGCAAGGTTATGAATAAACAAAGCACTCAAAATCAGCGGCAGTAGAAAAAGAGTTTGAAAGGCGAACTGAATAGTGGGATACCAAAAAGATGCTTGCTTATAGCCTCTTTCAACTTCTTCAAAACTTCCTTTGTCTTTAAGAAAAGCTAAGAAATTAGTGCTTTCCGGCTTTTCAAGGAGTTGATTTTTGATAGTAGAAACATCTTTTTTCAGTGAAGAAATCTTCAGATTATTGTTGTCTATCTCTTGCTTTGCCTTTTCAGCACCTACTAAATTAATCGACTGTCCGCGAGGCTGCCCTGCAATTTTTTCGAGCAAGGTTGAGTCATATTGAGCCTGAATATCACGATTTTTTTGTGCAAGTATATCAATGCTTCTATTTTTCTGGTCAATTGTTTTGAGAATTGCCTGATTTTGCGAAGTATTGATCTTGTCCTGGTAACTAGCAAATTTTAAGCAAGTTGCAGATACTTTACCCAGATGTCCTACTTCCGCACGTTGATAGGTTTCTTGAAACCCAAATTGACTGTTTGCAGAATAGATTAAGGGCGATCGCAGCGCGTTATAATCCCGATTTGTTTGTGTTTGTGCTGGGTCTGGTTGTGCTTGAAAGTTTTTCCAGTCGGAATAACATGGATACGCTTCTGAAGGACTAATATGCCATCGACTAATATCGTCTAGCCCTGTAAAAACGTTGACTAAGATAAAAATGTCTATCAAGATGATGACGATCAAACTAACCTTATTCAGGGGTTCGTTATTGACCGTCCTAGACTTACTGAAAAACTGGCTTAAAAGGCGGCGGATTCTAGCAAACATAGTATTGGGTGAAACGTCACGGATTCAGTCAGCAGACTTTATTAATTCACACGCTTTGCTGCACTATCCTAAATTTCTTTACGATTCTCAACTTCATTCGGCTTAGCGTGATGAGGCTCGGTCTGCCCCGACTAACTTGTCCTGCTCAGTTTGACGTTTAACCTGCCCCACCATCAATGCCTGTTGCAACTGCTCTAAGGCATTGATATCTTCTAAATCACAGGTTTGGTCAAATAGCCGCTGAATCCGCTGTTCAGCTTTTTCGGTAAGGTAGCCGATGGTCAGGGTTTCTTTTACCACTTGAGCAATCAGGGTCATAGTCATGGATGCACACTTCTTAAAAGGTTCTAGGACTACTATGAAGTTTTCAAGCCGCGATCGCAGTGATGCCAAAGCCTGGAGTTGTGTGATAGTCCTGAGTTAGGCTAGTGATGGCTGGGCTTGGTTTTGAGTGATGGGCTGATCAAATCTGAGTGATTGAGATCACCTGGTTAAATGGTTGATAGTCGGTGAATCAGTAAGCTAAGTTTAGCTGTATGTAAAGGCTGCAAGTTTCTGTAGGGCTGTTCTAGGCTGTTTTCTCTGTTTGTCATGGTTATGTTTGAAGCGATCGCCATTTTTTTGATTGGGTTTATCCCTGGTTTTTTATCTTGGGTAATTTTGCGAAAAGTGCAGACTCGTATGAGACGACATACCTATGCTGCGATGATGCATACAGGCAGGCTGTATCGTCCTCATCCTTATCTGGAAGCAATGGATTATCACTATGTGGAAGGTCTTGGCTATATGTTGGGCGACATTACTTGCCAATTCAACGCGCGATCGCCTTACCTGCGTTGCTCCATCAATCCATCAGGTCCTTGCAAAGAATGCCCACACTACGAATCAATTAAATTGGACTAGCCAAGAATGAGTGACGAACGATGAACGACGAATGGCGAATGGCGAATGGCGAGTGACGAACGGCGAACGATGAATGACGAGTGGCGAACTTAAAACTTAGAACTTAAAACTTCCTTCTATCCCCTAATCCCTATCCCCCCGTTATGCTGTCTCCCAATTTTTCTGAGTTTGTTGAACTGGCTAAACAAGGCAATTTTGTACCCGTCTATCAAGAGTGGGTTGCCGATCTAGATACGCCAGTTTCGGCATGGTATCGAGTCTGTTCCGGGCAACCCTACAGCTTTTTGCTGGAATCGGTGGAAGGCGGCGAACGAATTGGGCGCTACAGTTTTTTAGGGTGCGATCCGCTGTGGGTGCTGGAATCGCGGGGGGCACACACGACCCAAACCTATCGGGATGGTTCTATTCAAGCGTTTGAAGGCGACCCATTTGCGGCGCTGGCAACCTGTCTGGAACCGTACCATCCTGTGAAGTTGCCTGAACTGCCGCCGGGAATTGGTGGGCTGTTTGGGTTTTGGGGTTACGAGCTAATTCATTGGATTGAACCTCGTGTGCCCATTTATCCTTTATCGGACGGGGATTTGCCAGATGGATTATGGATGCAAGTTGATAATTTGCTAATTTTTGACCAGGTGAAACGTAAGATTTGGGCGATCGCCTATGCTGATTTACGTGACCCCAACACCGATTTGGCTGTAGCTTATGAGCAAGCGTGCGATCGCGCGACTCAACTGATTCATAAACTCCAGTCGCCGCTTGTTGAGCAAGCTCGTCTGTTGGAATGGACTCCATCTTCCCAGTCTCTATCCCCGCTGGCGATCGCCAGCAATACGACTCAAGCCGAGTTTTGTGCCAATGTCGAAAAAGCAAAAGACCACATTCGAGCCGGGGATATTTTTCAGGTCGTAGTTTCGCAACGCCTTTCTACCGAGTATGTGGGTGATCCGTTTGCGCTCTATCGATCGCTGCGGCAGGTGAATCCTTCCCCTTACATGGCGTTTTTCAACTTTCGCGACTGGCAGATTATTGGTTCTAGTCCAGAGGTGCTGGTTAAAGTCGATCGGGGAGTTGCAGAGGATGATCCAATGATTGCCACGGTGCGCCCGATCGCGGGCACTCGCCCACGCGGGAAAACCAGCCAAGAAGATGCAGCGCTTGCCGCAGATTTGCTGGCTGACCCCAAGGAAATTGCTGAACACGTAATGTTGGTAGATTTGGGACGGAATGATCTAGGGCGAGTCTGCGTTCATGGCTCTGTCAAGGTCGATGAATTGATGATGATTGAGCGCTATTCTCATGTGATGCACATTGTCAGCAATGTGGTGGGCAAACTGGCACCTGACAAAACCGCATGGGATTTGTTGAAGGCAGGTTTCCCGGCGGGAACCGTCAGCGGCGCACCCAAAATTCGCGCTATGGAAATCATTCATGATCTAGAACCCTGTCGTCGAGGACCTTACTCTGGTGCCTATGGCTACTATGATTTTGATGGTCAATTAAATACCGCGATCGCGATTCGCACAATGGTCGTTCGCAATCAAGGCAATGGCAAGCATAGCGTCAGTGTGCAAGCCGGAGCCGGACTGGTTGCTGATTCTGTTCCTGAAAAGGAATATGAAGAAACTCTCAATAAAGCGAAGGGCATGTTAGAAGCGATTCGTTGCTTACGATAAGGATAAGCTGATAGTCCATGTTCGAGAGTGTGGCATCACGTCAGAAGATTCTCGCGGGGATTTGCGGTTTCAAGTTGACGCAGCTTTTCATACAGTTCTCGTTCTGGCTGACTGATTTCTTTGGGGATGATAATTTGAATTTCGACAATTTGGTCGCCGCGTGTGCCGCTAACTTTGGGGTAGCCTTTGTTTGCCAAGCGCAACCGCTGTCCAGAACGCACACCGGGCGGAATCGACATTTTGACTAAACCATCCAAAGTGGGCACTTCGACTGGGTTGCCTAACACTGCTTCGCTTGGAGTTAAGGGCAATTCGCAGACAATATCAGAGCCGTCTAGCTGAAAGAAGGCATGGGGGGACACGTCAATTTTGAGGTATAGATCGCCGCCGCCTACGCCCTGCCCTTTGAGGCGAACACGCTGCCCTGTCACCATTCCAGCAGGCATGTTCACTTCCAGAGATCGCCCATCTTCTAGCCGAATACGCTCTCGACCGCCAACATAAGCTTTTTCAAGGGGAACCGTCAGTCTCGCTTCGGCATCGCGCCGGGTAGTCCGAGGGACGGTGTAGCTAGTTTTAGAGGTGCCGGGACGGTAGGATTCTCTGGGAGGGTCAGCGGGGTCGGGCGCGTCGCGGCGATTGAGCAGTTGATCCACAAAGCTGTTAAAGTCACTGAACTCATCAAAGTTCATACCTTCGGGAGTAGTGCCACTCCGACCATTCCAACCGCGACTACTCGGCGATCGCGCTGCTTCCTGAAAACCGCGCTGCTTCCAATAGCGCCCATATTGGTCATACTTACTGCGATTGGTTGGGTCAGACAAGACTTCGTAGGCTTCGTTGATGTCTTTAAACCGTTCTTCCGCCGATTTGTCATTGGGGTTTAGGTCGGGATGAAACTGCCGAGCTAACCGCCGAAAGGCTTTTTTAAGATCCTCGGCAGTCGTTTCTTTAGGAATTCCTAATATGTCGTAATAATTGCGGAAGTTTTGCATAGAGGAACAGGTTATTTGTTAGCTGTTGGCTGTTGTTTAATAGCGAATAGCTAATCGCTGTAAACCGTTATAGCCAGTCATCATCGTCATCCCAATTATCTTGGTTTAGGTTGGGACGGGGATTACGATTCGGCTTGCTGCGATCTTTGGGCGGTTCATATGGATCGCGATTGTCGCGGCTCGGCGATCGCGGCGAAACACTGGGGCGAACGACTTCGTTGCGCGGAGCGCTATCGCGGTCATACGCGGAACGATCGGCTGGTTTGCGGGTTTCATACCGATCCTCATTGTCCCAGCTATTGGAACGGCTACTGTCCCGATTTCTATCGCGATTATCAGTGCGATTCGGAGTATTGCTGTAGTCCCGATTAGGCTCTCGGCTAGCGGTGCGAGGCGGGGCATTATCCCACCGATCGCTTCCTCGGCTAGCATCTCGATTTGAGTCACGAGGAACATTGCGGGGAGTATCATCCCAGCGATCGTCTCGGCGCTCATCTCTTCTATCGCTGCTACTGCCATATCGAGAGGGTTCACTGCCGCGCGACAAGCTGCCATAGCCATAGTTTGTGCCATAGCTCGTGCCGTAGCGGTCATTGCCGCCACTGCGGCGATCGTCGTAGTCATAGTAATCATCATCGTCATCGGTGAAGAAGCTTTTGATGGCACCCAATAAGCTATCTTCTTCTTCCTCTTGCTTGTTGCGCTGATAAACTTCACGGGTTAAATCATACAAGGCATCTTGCAGATCGGCTTGAAAGCGATCGATGCCGCGTTCGTCGTTTTGAGCCAAAGCTTCCCGCAGTTGGCGAGAGGTTGTTTCAATTCGGCTGCGATAGCTGGTAACAAATTGCATCCCAAAATCTAGGGTTGCTTCGCGCAGTTGCCGTTCCGATTTGAAGATGAGTGATTCGGCATCATTGCGCTTTTGAATCTTTTCTTTCTTCATGCGATCGCTGGCAGCAGATTCTTCAGCATCGCGTATCATCCGTTTCACTTCGGCTTCACTCAGCGTCGAAGCGCCCTGAATAGTGATGCTTTGTTCGCGTCCGGTGGTGCGATCCATCGCCGTGACTTGCAAGATGCCATTGGCATCAATATCAAAAGACACCTGAATTTGAGGAATGCCTCTGGGAGCAGGGGGAATGCCCGTCAGCTTAAACCGTCCCAAGGATTTATTGCCCGTATTCATCTCACGCTCACCTTGAAGCGCATGAATTTCCACCAGAGTTTGGTTATCTTCTCCCGTGGAAAAAATGTCGGAGCGCCGCACTGGAATGGTGGTGTTGCGGGGAATCAGCTTTTTCATCAAGCCACCAATGGTTTCCAGACCAAAGGAAAGCGGTGTCACATCCAGCAGCAAAATATCTTTGACTTCGCCTGCCAGAATGCCTGCTTGAATCGCCGCACCGACTGCTACAACCTCATCGGGATTCACGTTTTGGTTTGGCTCTTTGTCAATAAAGCTGCGAACCAATTGCTGGACGATGGGAATGCGGCTGGAACCACCCACCAAAACGACTTCATCAATTTGAACCGGACTCATGCCTGCATCTTTAAGCGCTTGCCGCACCGGTCCTCGAACGCGGGTTAGCAAATCTCCACAAAAGCCTTCAAACTCGGCGCGGGTGAGGCGGGTTTCGAGGTGTTTGGGTCCGTCTGCGGTGGCGGTGATAAAGGGTAGGTTAATTTCAGTGATGGTGACACCTGAAAGCTCAATTTTGGCTTTTTCAGCGGCTTCGGTAAGGCGTTGCAGGGCTTGGCGATCGCGTCGGAGATCAATGCCTTCCTGCTCAATAAACTTCTCTGCTAGCCAATCCACAATTTTTTTATCAAAATCATTGCCGCCTAGCTGAGTATCGCCAGAAGTGGATTTCACTTCAAACACGCCATCGCCCACATCTAGAATAGAAACATCAAAGGTGCCGCCGCCCAGATCAAAAACCAGAATCGTTTGGCTAACTTGGCGATCGAGTCCATAGGCAAGGGAAGCCGCCGTGGGTTCATTCAAAATCCGCTTTACTTCCAGCCCTGCAATTCGCCCTGCGTCACGAGTGGCTTGTCGCTGTGAGTCATTGAAATAAGCGGGTACGGTAATCACTGCGCCCGTAATTGGCTCTCCTAAATAGCGACTTGCCTCATCCGCTAGCTTTTTTAGGATCATCGATTGCACTTCTTCCGGTGCAAAATCTCGCTGCAACCGGGGACACTTAATTTTGACATTGCCCAAATCGTCCTTGCGAATAGTGTAAGGCACCCGCTTAGATTCTGGGGTCAGTTCAGAATATTTTCGCCCAATGTATCGCTTTACGCCAAAAAAGGTGTTTTGTGGGTCGAGTACAGCTTGTCGTCGTGCCATTTGCCCCACAAGGCGTTCGCCATCTTTGCTAAAGCCCACGACAGAAGGCGTTGTTCGCATTCCTTCCGCATTCGCTATCACAACTGGCTTACCACCTTCCATCACCGAAACCACGGAGTTCGTAGTTCCCAAGTCTATGCCGACGACTCTTCCCATGCGTGATTCATCTCCCCTAGTCTGCATGAACAATGCAGATGCTTCAACCCATTGTATCGTGCGAATGAATTGTACTTTAGCGATCGCATTAGATGACTATAGCAAGTG
>CASBQE010000048.1 GCA_949127665.1 Synechococcales cyanobacterium PMM_0083 | reverse complement strand
TGCGGCGTAGAGAGTGCGAAACCTAAAACCTAAACTCTACGCCAGTCGATATTTTAGCCAAAACGCCAGTAGGGGCATGGTGATTCGATAGCCGTATTCTGCCCCATAGACTAAGCCTTTTTGCTGGAGGCTAGCGATCGCCCCTTGCAAGCCGCCGCCACGGGATAAATGATGTTTTTGAATATATTCCCGTGAATGAGGACTATCGGTTGGGTCAAGCGCCAAACTTTCCAGCAGTCTCACCTGGCTAGGCGGCAGCAGCATTAACAAAGCTTCAAAGGTTCGTGCAAGATCTTCTACCAATGCCAGAGTGCTGGTGTGAACTTGATCAGGGCGGATTAGATCCAGTGAGCAGGAAGGAGGAAGTGAAGAGTGAGAAGAATCGCTGAGTAAAGAAGCTGAAAAGTGATTCAGTTCAGCAATCTTTGTAAGCTGGTGATTCTGCCAAAGACGGCGCATGAGGGCGATCGCGTCGCCAAAATTGCCTTGCACATAGTCCAGAAACAAAGCTAGCGCTTCGGGTTCAAAGGTGATTCCTTGAGTTGCCATCCCTTTCTCTAGCCAAGGCTGAAGATCTTCCGATTTCAACGGACCCAATAGCACCACTTGCAACTCACTCTGCTGCACCCAACTTTCGGCAACGGTGGCAATAAACGCATAGCTGACCTGCGGCTGTCGCTGAATTTCTTGACGAAGATAGTTCTCCCATTGCTGCGATCGATCCCAAGACCGAATGTGGGGAAAGTTTTGAAATACAATCACAACGCGGCAAATGAGCCATTCTGCCAAAGTTTGAGGCAACCCTAATAAAGCTTCCAGCAGCGTCCATTCGTCGGTAGATTCATGCCAAACTAGCTGCGTTTCATCAGCAGTGTGTTCTAGGCGAATGGGTTGCTGGGCGCTCCATTGTTGAATCAGCGATCGCTCCGCCGCAGACTCAAACGCTTGCAACAGCCCTTCGGCAAATAGATGCAGAAAGCGATCGCTGTCGGTGGCTCTCAAACAGTCAATTTCGATGATGCGAGCATCTACGCGCTCAGCCGCATACCGCACCAAAGTGCGGCGACCACTTCCAGGCACTCCAGCAATTAACAAATCACCATCAGTAGCAAGAACCTGGCTTACCTGATTTAGCTCTGCCTGCCGACCTACTAGATGTTTAATAGTAAAAAAAATAGCACCCATAGAGTGATGGAGCGTGGCAACTCAATTAGGCATAATGCTGCAAAATACTTAAGCCGTTACAATGGCTTAACTTTTGCAAAGTTCGCACTATATAATAGTGCCGTTCGGTAGAATCCTAACACGATACTCAAATACCGTTTGCCCCTCCAGTCCCTTTCCCTTATCTTGCTATGACAATCCAGTCTCCTTCTTCAAATCCTTCTGTGTCTTGGCATTCCATCAGTGTGGATAAGACTTTGGAGTCCTTTCAAAGCGATCGCCAAACTGGGTTGACCACTTCTCAAGTGACGCAAAGCCGTGAGCGGTATGGAGTCAATGAGCTTGAAGAAATCGCTGGACGTAGCCCCTGGCAAATTTTGCTTGATCAGTTTACCAACATCATGCTGATCTTGCTGATTGCGGTAGCGGTGGTATCTGGGGTTTTGGATTTTGTCAATTTGCAAGCGGGTAATCTTAAACCGAACGAAATTCCCTTCAAAGATACAATCGCGATCTTAGCGATCGTCATTCTGAACGGGATGTTGGGGTACTTTCAAGAGATTAAAGCCGAAAAAGATTTGGCAGCTCTCAAGCGGATGACTTCTTCACGAGTGCGCGTCATTCGAGATGGCAAAACCTCAGAGATAGATTCTAAAGACTTGGTGCCCGGAGATCTGATGATGCTGGAAGCTGGGGTGCAAGTGGCTGCTGATGCGCGTCTGATTGAAGAAGCAAATCTGCAAGTGCGCGAGGCGGCGCTGACTGGAGAAGCGCTTGCAGTCACTAAAGCGGTGAATGTGGAGCTACCAGAAGACACTTCTCTGGGCGATCGCACCAATTTGATTTTTCAGGGAACCGATGTGGTGCATGGTCGAGCGAGTGCGATCGTCACCAACACGGGCATGAAAACCGAGTTGGGGCGCATCGCTACACTTTTGCAATCGGTTGAGTCCGAACCCACGCCTTTGCAACAGCGGATGGATCAGCTTAGCAAAGTTTTGGTAACTGGGGCATTGGTGTTAGTGGCTCTGGTCGTTGTCGGCGGCATTCTCTACCTAGGTTTGGGCGCATGGCAAGAGCTATTGGAAGTGTCGCTGAGTATGGCAGTGGCGATCGTGCCCGAAGGCTTACCCGCCGTGATCACCGTCACTCTTGCTCTAGGCACTCAGCGGATGGTACGGCGCAATGCCCTGATCCGCAAATTGCCAGCCGTCGAAACCCTTGGCTCAGTGACTACCATTTGCTCCGATAAAACGGGTACTCTGACTCAAAATAAAATGGTCGTAAAGCTGCTTGATACCTGCACCGCTTCTCTGCGAATTAGCGGTGAGGGCTACGATCCTCTAGGCAAATTTTATATTGCTACCGAAAAGTTAGACTCTGCTATCCCAGTTGCCCCAGAGGATGAACCTGAACTGCTCAACTTACTGACTGCCTGCACCGTTTGTAACGATGCCGTCCTTCAAAAAGAAGCCGGAGATTGGGTCATTTTAGGAGATCCCACTGAAGGAGCGTTGCTATCGGTAGCGGGTAAAGCAGGTTTTCAAAAAGATCTACTAACAGACAAGCTACCTCGTGTCGCTGAAATTCCTTTTTCATCCGAACGCAAGCGCATGAGCGTGATTGTGGAGGCATCCCACAAAGAGGAGATCGCAACTAGCGACACATCCAGCTACATGATGTTCACCAAAGGATCGGCAGAGTTGATTCTGGAACGGTGCACCAAAATTCAAGTAGAGGATGAAGCTCAACCGCTAACATTTGAACAGCGCCACAGTATTTTAGCGCGCAATAACCAGATGGCAGAACGAGGGCTGCGCGTCTTGGGGTTTTCTTGCAAACCGTTGACAGCCGTTCCCGATACGCAAAACGAAGACCTTGTAGAGCAAGAACTTGTTTGGCTGGGCTTAATCGGCATGTTGGATGCACCCCGTCCTGAAGTTCGAGAGGCGATCGACCGTTGCCGCTCGGCAGGAATTCGTACCGTAATGATTACCGGTGATCATCAGTTAACTGCAAAAGCGGTTGCAGAAGATTTAGGCATCGTCAAAGTCAACGATCACAACAATGAGGATCAACCGACGCGGGTGCTGACCGGGCGTGATTTGCAAGCCATGGCTGATCCTGAGATCGATCAGATTGTCGAGCAGGTGAGTGTTTATGCGCGAGTTGCCCCGGAACATAAGCTGCGAATTGTCCGAGCTTTGCAGCGCAAAAAACATATTGTGGCAATGACTGGTGATGGCGTGAATGATGCTCCTGCTTTGAAACAGGCAGACATTGGCATTGCCATGGGCATTACAGGCACCGATGTGAGTAAAGATGCCAGCGATATGGTGCTGCTGGATGATAACTTTGCGACGATCGTGGCGGCAACTGAAGAAGGTCGGGTAGTTTATAACAACATTCGCCGCTTTATTAAATACATTTTGGGTAGCAACGTGGGTGAACTCCTGACGATCGCGGCGGCACCGCTAATTGGTTTAGGAGGCGTGCCACTCTCCCCTCTGCAAATTTTGTGGATGAACTTGGTCACGGATGGTTTGCCTGCTCTGGCGCTTGCCGTCGAGCCGGCTGACCCCAATGTAATGAAGCGCCCTCCCTACGATCCGCAGGAAAGCATTTTTGCCCGTGGGTTGGGGGCTTATATAGTCCGCATTGGCTTAATTCTTGCCATTTTGTCGATTGTGTTGATGGTGGGGGCTTATAACTATACGAAGGGCACTCCCGACCCCGATCGCTGGAAAACAATGGTATTCACCACGCTTTGTCTGGCTCAAATGGGTCATGCACTGGCGATTCGCTCTAGCACTCGCTTGACGATTGAAATGAACCCATTCTCCAATCCCTATGTGCTGGCATCTGTGGTTTTGACCAGCATTTTGCAACTAATGTTGATCTATGTGCCAGCGCTACGAAACTTTTTTGGAACCCACTTTCTCAGTCTAAATGAGCTAGGGGTATGCATTGGATTTAGTTTGTTGATGTTTGTTTGGATTGAAATGGAAAAATTGGTTTACCGCTGGGTTTCACTCAGAAAGAAATAGCAGACAGCATCTACAGATCGCAGGATTGAGGCGAATCCTTAACATAGGGTGATAGGCTTTTGCCAAATTCTAGATCGTTGCCGTTACTCTAGGTGTCATGTATCTTCGATCGCTCCATCTCCGTCAGTTTCGCAATTATCTAGATCAGTCGGTGGAGTTTTCGGCTCCTAAAACGATTCTGGTGGGCGATAACGCTCAGGGGAAGTCCAATCTGCTGGAAGCGGTGGAGTTGTTGTCTACCCTGCGATCGCATCGGACTTCTCGCGATCGCGACCTGATTCGGGATGTGGACGCGATCGGGCAAATTTCTGCTCAACTGGAGCGGGATTTAGGGTCTGTTGACCTCGCCATCACCCTGAGAAACTCCAGCCGTCGCACTGTTGCTTTAAACGGTCAATCGCTGCGCCGCCAGTTAGATTTTCTGGGAACGCTAAACATCGTCCAGTTTTCCAGCTTAGACCTTGATTTAGTCCGAGGTGGTCCTGAGCAGCGCCGCAACTGGCTCGATTCGTTGCTGATCCAGCTAGAGCCGATTTACGCATCTATTTTGCAGCAATACACTCATATTCTGAGGCAACGCAACGCATTACTACGTCAAGAAACAGGCGTTAGAACTCAGGTTGCCACATCCAATCAACCGCCTGCTTCTGAACTTGCCCTTTGGGATGCCCAACTGGCGGTTGCTGGAACACGGGTGATCCGCAGACGATCGCGAGTGGTTCAGCGAATTGCCCCATTGGCAACCTATTGGCATCGCCAAATTAGCGGCAGTACCGAGGAGTTAATGATCAGCTACTTGCCCAATGTGGAGTTGCAAAGCGATGACCCAACTATCGTGCAGCAAACGTTTTTAGCAAAAATTCAAGAGCGGGCGATCGCGGAGCAATATCAACATACGACGCTAGTGGGTCCTCATCGAGATGAAGTGAATTTCAGCATCAACCAAACCTCAGCCCGTCAATATGGCTCTCAAGGACAACAGCGCACTCTCGTTTTGGCATTAAAGCTGGCTGAACTCAAGCTAATTGAAGATGTAATTGGTGAGCCGCCGCTACTCTTGCTAGATGATGTGTTGGCAGAGCTAGACTTAAACCGTCAAAATCAACTGCTCGATGCCATTCAAGACCGCTTCCAAACCTTGATTACCACCACTCACCTCGGTTCTTTTGATGCTCAATGGCTCAATTCCTCACAGGTTTTTACGGTTAAAGCAGGTCAGGTATTGTGAGAGGTGAGAGGCAAGAGGCGAGAGGCAAGAGGTGAAAGCGAGTAGAAAACGGCTGTAGTATAGATAGCAATTCACCCTGTTCTTTCAGTTAGGCATTTCTGACTATGGCAAGACGCTACAAACCTCGTGAATTTGCGATCGATGCCTTATTGATCCTGTGTCTTAGCATTTTATTCAAGTTAGCGACTCCGATGTAGCGTTAAATTAGCTTTGGCAAACCAGGCTGAAGCCTGTCTAGGTGGGTAATGTAGCAAAAAATCCTTTAACAGTCTGATAGGTTTTATCGTCTAAACGGTGCCAATCGACATCGCCCGTTTCGTCAAAAAGACTGACATCGATCGCAACACTTTTGCCAATCGGTTCATCCGCAGCATGGGAAGTGCCGTGGATTGAGTCGTAATTTTGAAAGCAAATTTGGTAGCACAAATCCCAGAGGTCGATCGTAAATTGCTGATCGCCTTGGGAGAGATAAAGCCAATACCCTGGAAATGGCTCAGGAAGATGAGATAGCTGCTGTTCGATCGCCTCAGTTTGCTCATCGGTTACGCCTTCTAACTGTCTCTGCAACTGCATCACCAGTGCTTTCGTTTCTTCACTGGTGCCCTCCGCCCACACCTGCACATCTTTATAGGTGCCCTTCCAAGCAGAGTCTTCAAGTTGCTTTTCCAAATTGGCAATTAGCCGAATAAACGCAGGCTGCATCAAGAGTTCTGCCTGCTGCCAGATTTCTGTAGTCTGAAACTTAGGCATTGTACCTTCTAAAGCGATCGCGCTAACGGGGCATTTATTCAAAAACTTAGGGTAGCGAAGCAAGCGTTACGACTCAAGGCTTTGTAATAAAAGGACAGGGAAAGAGGGGAAAAGCGCGATTATAGTGAAATAGCTTTACAGCCTTACACCATTTAAAATCAACTCATTACCCTAATATTTAGAAATTCCATCATACGAAGTTATTTATGTCTGGCTCTCCCCTATCTATCTACGCTTTTCCCAGTTTGATTACGAGCTTGGCACTAGTGCTGTATTTGGTCGTCACCCTAAACGTAGGTCGGGCGCGGATGAAATATGGAGTCATACCACCCGCGACAACGGGCGATCCTAGCTTTGAGCGAGTGCTGCGAGTCCAGCAAAATACTTTAGAACAGATGATTTTGTTTCTGCCTACTTTGTGGCTGTTCTCAATTTATGTGAACCCCTATTGGGGTGCCGGAATTGGGACAGTATGGGTGCTTGGTCGTGTGCTCTATGCA
>CASBQE010000047.1 GCA_949127665.1 Synechococcales cyanobacterium PMM_0083 | reverse complement strand
GCATAGCAAAAATATTTGAAGGGCTGATTTAGAAGAATCGCAAAAAGCGAGATGAGCTTACTTTACACTTGTAGCCTTCTGTACCCTGCACTTCAAAGAATTTTTAGCGCTGCGATCGCTCCCGTTTACAAGTCCTGACGAGTGGGACGGATGATGATTTCATTAACATCTACATCGCTAGGTTGCTCAATCGCATAGGCAATGGCACGGGCGATCGCATCCGCATCGATCGCAATGTCATACACCTGACTCATCCCGGCTGCCGTATCTGCATGGGTGATGGTGCTGGTTAACTCGGTTGCAACTGCACCCGGCGAAATATTGGTAGAACGAATCTCACCATTTGACTCCAACCGCAACCCTTCAGAAATCGCTCGCACCGCATACTTAGTGGCACAGTAGACCGCTGCCGCCGGAAACACCTTATGCCCTGCCACAGACGAGACGTTGATTACATGTCCAGCCTGCTGTTGGCGCATGATTGGCAACACCGCCGCGATGCCATAAAGCACCCCTTTAATATTGACATCAATCATTTGATCCCACTCATCCACCTTAATTTGATCGAGAGGAGACAGAGGCATTAGACCTGCATTATTGATCAGCACATCAATCCGCCCATAGGTTTCTAGGGTTGCATCCGCCAAAGCTTGCACTTGGGCGAGATTTGCAACATCCGTGACTTGATAGGCAACGGTGCCGCCCTCTTTGGCGATCGCAGCCGCCAAATCCTTGAGGCGATCTTCACGGCGGGCGGCAAGCATCAGCTTGGCACCCGCAGCCCCAAGACGGTGAGCAGTGGCTTCACCTAATCCGCTACTGGCTCCAGTAATGATCACAACCTTGTTTTGAATCTCAGATTGAATCTCAGACATATGCACTCCTAATTAAATTGTGATTTGGATGGGCGGCGATCGCGCTTCTTATCAGCGTCCCACTGATCCCTAAACTTGCCCTCACCCCAAAGAGTCACGATGAGATTCATCGGGGCAACCCTGAGTCATTTAACAGCACCATCAACCGCTCCAAATTTTGCCGGACGGCATCGGCTGAAGTCTCTAACTCCGCTTGTTCCTGCGGGGTTAACTCTAGCTCCAAAACACTTTCAATTCCCTGAAAACCAAGGCGGCAGGGCACCCCAATAAAAATACCTCTTAGCCCGTATTGTCCTCTTAGGTAAGCGGCAACGGATAATATGCGCGGTTGGTTGAAAATGATTGACTCGACCATCACCGCAACCGCCGACGCAGGCGCATAGTAAGCACCGCCTGTTTTCAGCAGTTCTACCATTTCTGCACCGCCATTACGAGTCCGGGCGACAATCCGAGCGATCGCGGCTTCATCCAAAAATCGATCAATCGGGATACCATTCACTGTGGAATAGCGCGGCAGCGGCACCATCAAATCTCCATGACTGCCTAACACCATTGCATTGATGTCATTAATCGACACGCCCAATTCCATCGCGATAAACGTCTGAAACCGAGAAGAATCCAGCACTCCCGCCATGCCCATGACTTTGTGAGTCGGTAAGCCGCTGGCTTTCCAGGCAACGTAGGTCATTACGTCGAGCGGATTGGTGACGACTAGCAAAATCGTATTCGGCGAGTGTTCCATCACCTTGCGGGTCACATCCAGCACGATTTTGCCGTTGGTCAATAGCAGGTCATCCCGGCTCATACCAGGGCGGCGCGGCAATCCGGCAGTAATCACGACCACATCAGCATCGGCGGTATCAGCAAAATCGTTGGTGCCCACAATCTGGCGATCGTGGTGTTCCACGCCCCGCGCTTCCATTAAATCCAGCGCCACCCCTTGAGGGCGACCTTCCACCACATCCAACAGCACCACATCGGCAATATTTTTCTCAGCTAGCCGTTGCGCCAAGGTTGCGCCCACGTTGCCAGCCCCAATCACCGCCACACGAGCGGTGGAACTGGGAACTTGAGAGGGGCGGAGAGCCATCCCGTAAGGATGTGATGGATAATCAGAACTGGGAGTCATGGCGTTGAAATGCGGTTAGCAAAAAGAACTTAGCAGGATTTGAAAAGATCCTGAGCTTAAATTATGCTGCACTAGGCTGACAAAGTTGACGAAAGCCAGATTTTGATCACCTTTGCACCCAAGTTCTCAATGTTTCTTTAAACAACTTGGTTAGTTCGACGAACAACAGTTGATGATCGACATGGATATTCGTGCAGAAAAGCCAGAAGACGTGAACGCGATTCACCAAGTAAACAGGGAGGCTTTTAGGCGAGAGAACGAGGCAATCTTGGTAGATCAATTGCGGGGCATTGCGTCTACGATTTCGTTTGTTGCCGCCCAGTCTGAGCAAATTGTGGGACATCTATTTTTCAGCCCCGTTACAATAAACGGGCAATGTTCTAGCCAGTTGTTGATACTTGGGTTGGCCCCCGTCGCCGTTCTCCCCAACTATCAGCGGCAAGGCATCGGCTCTTTATTGATCCAGCAGGGTTTAGAGGCATGTCGCCAGTCAAATTGTGATGCGGTGGTGGTGCTGGGCGATCGCCAGTATTATTCGCGGTTCGGGTTTATGGCTGCCAGTACCCAAGGTTTGAGATGTGAGTATGATGTACCCGATGAAGCGTTTATGGTCTTGGAGTTGAACCGTGCAGCATTGCAAGATTGCAGCGGAACCGTGCAATATCGGTCAGAATTTAAACTGTGTGAGTAGCGATCGCTAAATAACAACCTTAATGAGTGTTTTATGACTGTTAGTGTACATTTTTTGCCCGATGATGTGACGATTGAAGCGGCAGTCGGCGAACCCTTGCTAGAGGTAGCTAACCGCGCTGGCGTGGCGATTCCCGTGGGATGCTTGATGGGTTCCTGTCACGCCTG
>CASBQE010000046.1 GCA_949127665.1 Synechococcales cyanobacterium PMM_0083 | reverse complement strand
TCTGGAACCGATGGATCGACTTCTTGGCTCCAAGCGGTGATGCCGCCCTTGACGTTGATCCCGTCGATGCCAGCCAGCTTGAGGATGCCCAACGCTTTCGCCGATCGCCCACCCAGTTTGCAATGAACAATCAGTTTGTGCCCGTTCAGCGCCTCTTTGACTTGCTGTACGCCAGCGCCGTTTTCAATATCGGGCAGCGGAATTAGCACTGCGCCTGGAATGCGGGCAATTTCATACTCATTCGGGTTGCGAACATCAATCAGTACAAAATCATCTGCGCCGCTGTCGAGCAGTTGTTTTAACTCGATTACGGTCATTTCCTTTAGCTCCGACTGCTGCTCTGCTTCTGCTGCCTTTGATTGCGGAATCCCACAGAACATTTCGTAATCAATCAGCTTTTCGATCACAGGACGCACTGGATTTGGGCGCAGTTTCAGTTCGCGAAATGTCATATCCAGCGCGTTATAGAGCAACAACCGACCGTTCAATGTGGTGCCCTTGCCCAAAATGATCTTGACCGTTTCCGTTGCCTGAATCACGCCAATGATCCCCGGCAAAATGCCCAATACGCCGCCTTCCGCACAGGATGGCACCAATCCGGGTGGGGGTGGTTCGGGGTACAAATCGCGGTAGTTGGGTCCACCTTCGTAGTTAAAGACGGTCGCCTGTCCTTCAAACCGATAGATAGAGCCGTAAACATTGGGTTTGCCCAACAGCACACAGGCATCATTCACCAAATAGCGAGTCGGAAAGTTGTCGGTGCCATCGACCACGATGTCGTAGGGTTCCATGATTTGCAGGGCATTTTCGGCAGTCAGGCGCGTTTCATACAAATCAATCTGGCAGTAGGGGTTAATTTCTAAAATCCGATCTTTAGCAGACTGAATTTTAGGTTTGCCGACCCAGGAAGTGCCGTGGATCACTTGACGCTGCAAATTGGAGCGATCGACCACATCAAAATCCACCAGCCCAATTCGCCCAACGCCAGCCGCAGCGAGATAGAGCAATAGAGGTGAACCTAAGCCACCGCTCCCAATGCACAAAACACTGGCAGCTTTGAGGCGCTTCTGCCCTTCCAGACCTACTTCGGGCAAAATCAAGTGGCGCGAATAGCGCTCGTATTCTTCTTTGTCTAACTGGATGTCGTCCAGATTTGGATTTAGCATGGCGGTGATGGAGAATAGAGGTCAGGGATCGGGGGGCAGGGGTCAGAGTACAGATTCATGAGGAATGGCTGTTTGGATCATCACTTCAGGTTGAAACTGATGATTTACGTCTAGCCTCCAACTATAAAACTCTCTGGCTTTTCCCTGCTGAACGGAAATAATACTGTAAGAATAGTGTTGCCAGGCAAGGCGACGATCGCACTCTGAGGGCACGGCTGGACAGTCGGGATGGGAGTGATAGATTCCAATAATAGCTAAATTGCGACTGCGTGCATCTCGCATTGCTTTGAGCATTGTTTCGGGAGCGATCGCATATCGGCGAGTTTTGGAGGGTGAGCCATCTTGCAGATCGTCTGCTAGTTGCTGATCCCAGCTATTTTCAACCGGGTAAAGCGTGGTCACTACCCGAACGAATGACTCGGCGCGTTGATTCATCTCGGCAAAGCCCGTATCGCCTTCCTGGACTTTGCCCAGCATCAAACCGCAACATTCATCTGGATAGGTGCGTTCGGCATGGGCATTCATCGCCTGGATCTGATCAGCGCTCAACTTTAGCGTCATCGTTTGGTCGCTCCCAAATACAATTCGCCGACTTTTGGATCGTTGAGCAGATCAATGCCGCGCCCTTCAAAGCGATCGCGTCCTGCCTCCAGCACATAGCCCCGATCAGCCATCTCCAAGGCTCTTCGGGCGTTTTGTTCAACTAGGGCGATCGCGGTTCCCGTCCGATTGATTTCGCGAATTTGCTCAAATACACTGTCTACTAGCAATGGCGACAATGCCGCAGACGGTTCATCCAGCAGCAGCAGTTTGGGTTTTAGCATTAGCGCTCTGCCCATTGCCAGCATTTGCCGTTCGCCGCCAGACAAGGTTCCAGCCCGTTGGTTCCGGCGTTCTGCCAGTTTAGGGAAGCGCGTAAAAATCTCATCCTTGAGCGGTTGAATCGGCTGGCCTAGCACAAAAGCACCCATTTCGAGATTTTCTTCTACCGTGAGGGAACGAAACACATTAGAAATTTGCGGCACATAACACATCCCTTGCTGCACAATTTCGTCTGACTTTAAGCCCACAATGCTTTTGCCAGCAAACACCATGCTGCCCATGCGGGGAGTCAACAAGCCAAAAATCGTTTTTGCCAGGGTCGATTTTCCCGCTCCATTCGGACCAATTACTGCCACCAGTTCTCCTGGATAAATCCGAAAATTCACGCCTTGCAAAATGTCTAAATCTTTGACATATCCGGCGTAAACGTTTTCAACTTCGAGCAGAGGGGCAGAATCGGGCATGGCAAGGAATAAGAGGGAAAGTTTTGAGTTTTGAGTGCTTAGTTTTGAGTTGAATGCGAGGGGAAGGGAAGAGCGGGGAGGGTTTTGAGTTCTTAGTTTTGAGTGCTTAGTTTTGAGTTAAATGCTTTGAATTAAATGCGATGTCTGATTTGCGTAGAAGCTCATTCAAAATTCAAAACTTAAAATTCAAAACTTTTTGTTACTGGGATATTTTTTGCAGATCGGGGCGCTCTTCTGGAATGATCGCGCCTTCCACCGGGCAGACTTGCAGGCAAATACCGCAATCGATGCAGGTGGAAAAATCGATCCAGTACCAATCCATTCCTTTTAGGTTTTTGCTAGAACTCGGATGGATACAGGCAACGGGGCAGGCATCGACACAATCTGCAACGCCTTCACAGGTTTCAGTCACAATTGAATGGGGCACAGGGAATCTCCAGAAAGGGCGAGGGGCAACCGGCAAGCGGCGAATGGCGAGTAGCGAATGGCAAATGAATGGAGCCTTTGTACTTCGTCATTCGCACTTCGTCATTCGTCATTCAATTATTCCAGTTTGACGGATTCAACCTTGACGTTGCCGTCTGGTGAAATCCAGGCGATCGCCGCAATTTGGCGATGCTGGGCGTAATCGTGAATCTCGGCGGGGGTGCGTCCGCCTAAGTCAAGTTCGACCCGTAGCTGATCGGATGTGGCGCGGAGTTTTTGGGCATGAGCGATCGCAGCGGTGGCGGCTTGGGGGCTGGCTGGAACCACTAGCCAATCGCTGGTTGGAATATGCTGAGGACTTTGGTTGGTGAGCGCGATCGCCTGATGAAGCTGCTCAATTTGCAAGGCAAAACCAACACCCGGAGCGGTTTCGCCTTGGGGATGATACAACCCCAACAGTTGGTCGTAGCGTCCGCCTTGCCCTAACACTTGTCGCCCATTGGCAGTATCACTGACCACTTCAAACACAATGCCGGTGTAGTAGTCCAAGGTTTGGATCAAGCTCAAGTCGAGGACGAGAGAATCAGGGGTTTGGGGTCCGGTGTCCGGCGTGTTTTGTAATAGGTCAATGAGGGATTTGAGGTTGTCTAGTGCGGCTTGCTGAGTTGGGTTGAGATCTAAACTAGATACTTTTTGCAAGACTTCAGCAGGAGTGCCGCGCAGATCGAGCAATAGTAGGGCGCGATCGCGCAACGATTCGGTCATAGGCAAGGTTTCAAGGGTGATGCGATCGAGGGTGGCGATCGACTGCCGCACGGTTGATTGAATCGTAGATGGAAACACAGAGAGCAGCGATCGCGTTAATCCGGCTTCACCCAGCACAATCGACCACTGGCTTAAGCCAAGGCTTTGGAGGCAATCCATCAATAGCAATAATGTTTCTGCATCAGCCAGCAATCCACCGCTGCCGAGTAGCTCTACACCTGCCTGGTAAAACTCTTGCTGGCGCGTGTGGCTGGTTTCTTGGGCGCGTCGAAAGATGTTGGCATTGTAGTAAAGCCTCAGCGGGTAGGTTGCATCTACGATGCGTGTGACGACCGTTCGGGCGATCGAAGCAGTCAATTCAGGGCGTAAACCCAAGTCTTCCTCGTCTAGCCCCTGTAGCTGCAACACGGCTGACCGTTGAATGGCTCCCCCTGCCATCAAGGTGTCCAACCGCTCTAGGGTTGAAGTGATGATGCGGTGATAGCCCCACTGATGAAATACTTGCTGCAAGCGGTCTTCAATCCAGCGCTTCTGGGCAACATCTAAGGGCAGGAGATCTCTGGCTCCCGCAGGCGGTTGATAGACCATTTACTTCTTTTTCCCAAATAGACCAAATAGACCGCCACCTGCTTTATCGTCAGGTTTATTTTTTTTAGAGTTAGGTTTTTGGGTCGAGTTTTTGGAGTTCGCTGAAGTGCCAGTTGCTTTTTCTAGCTGTTTTTTACCTTCTAACGCGATCGCGTTAGTCGGCTCAAACTCCAGCGCTTTGTCAAAGTGAATTCTTGCCATCGTTCCCTGACCTTGCTTTAGGTGAACCGCTCCCAGCAACGCATGGCAACTGCCATTTCTGGGTTCAAGCTGAAGTGCATCTCGCAGTTCCAAAACCGCTTTAGCATGGTTGTTTTTCGCCATATAGCCCTCTGCCCGACGGTAATACTGATCTGCCACCGACTCTGGGCGCACTGCCTGCGGCGGCTGTGTTGCTGCGGGTCTAGTGGACGACTGGGAGGAATCTGGCAGATTGCTGCCGGTATAAATCGTTCGCTGCGTTTCACCCGTGCTAAACCCACCCTGGCTTTCCTTTCGCATCAAATAAACCATGTTGAGTTCACTAATTTGTCCCGTGACTTCTAGCGCCTGGTCTAACTGCTCATACTGTTTATCGGTAAGCCCTTTTAACGAAGCGCGATAAAAATGCTCAGGATTGCTAGCATTCGCAATCTCTTTGCCCAAATTGCCCAATTCCCAATTTCCTTGACGGGCGGCTTGTTGCCCTTTGAGATTTAGGATGATCCCATATTCGGTGCGGTCTTTTTCTTGAGACAGCTTTTCCCATGCCGGATTGACAAGCTTTGATAGAAATTCACTAGCCAGCTTTTTATCTGCTTCACCTTCTAAGGCACCGCTATCAGGATGCAGCTTGCGAGCAACTTTAAGATAGCGCTTCCGAATTGTTGCTACATCTGCATCAATCGGCACCCCCAATATGGCGTGATGATCTACAAAATCTAATAAAAACAACCCTCGCTCAAATTGAAAAGACATGGTGTGCTGTTGCCTAGCGTGGAATTTTCTCTAGTGTAATCTGACCGCTAACCGTCTGCATTAGGGCAAGTCGACAAATTTGGTTGAATCTGCCCAAGTTTCTAGGGAGGGAACCCGGTGCAGCTCTTGGCTAAGGCTGGCATGAATCGCTCCGTTGGTTGCCAAAATGCGCCCGGAATCTATTTGTAAAGGGGATTGGTCGTAGGCTGTGACTTTGCCGCCTGCTTCTTGCAGCAGAATGACCCCAGCGGTCATATCCCAAGGAGCCAATCCCCGCTCCCAGTAGCCATCCAATCGACCGCAGGCAACATAGGCGAGATCCATGGCAGCCGATCCGCTGCGCCTTACGCCATGAGTCAAATGGGTGAGGTAGCAAAATTCAGCGTAGTTGTTGTCGGTGGTTTGGCGGCGATCGTAGGCAAAGCCAGTCACCAGCAAGCTTTTGCTCAGTTCAGCGGTTTTGGAGACATAAATGGGTCGGCGGTTACAAGTCGCTCCTTGCCCTGCCGCAGCCCGAAATAACTCTTGGCGAAACGGATCAAAAATGGCTCCAACAATGGGCACTCCGTTGAACATCAGACCAATGGACACGGCAGAGATGGGATAGGAGTGCGCATAGTTTGTGGTGCCATCGAGGGGATCGATCGCCCACAAAAACTCGCTTTTCGGGTTTCCCAGTTGCCCCGATTCTTCAGCCAAAATATTGTGATCCGGCACATGGCGCTGAAGTACCTGCAAAACAGCCGATTCTGCTTGGCGATCAGCGATCGTCACCAGGTCTCCGGCACGACCCTTTTCTTCCACGCTTTCCAAATTGCCCCAGTGTTGCTGCAAAATTGTGCCAGCCGCTAAGGCAGCTTCGGTGGCAATATCGAGAAAGATTTGAAGTTGATTAGGAGAGAGCAACATAAGGCTAGGGTCTGAAGGTCAAACTATTCTTCATCAAGGGGAAGTCTGCGCTTGACTTTGCCCTTGCCAAAGTATCGCCCAAATTGCAACTCATACACCTCATCTTCATCCTGAGTTTCTACTTTTAGATCAGAACGCGGGTAGCTGACACAGAGCAAGGCATACCCCTGGCGCTGGAGATCGGGAGACAGCCCCATTGCTTCCGGCTGATATACCTCACCGGAAATAACCCGAACGGCACAAGTAGTACAAGCTCCATTGCGACAGGCAAAAGGAAGTGGAACACCTTGGTTTTCAACCGTTTGCAGGATGTAGCGGTCTTCTGGAATTTGGACAGTATAGAGGGTATTAGTGCGGCGATCGCAAATTTGAATGGTGTGAGAAACTGCCATGAATCTAGTCTTTGTTACCAAAATGACACTTGTTTTGCTAATATAGTTCTCTCATGGCTGTTTACACAGCACAACCTTTTGGAGAGATGGCC
>CASBQE010000045.1 GCA_949127665.1 Synechococcales cyanobacterium PMM_0083 | reverse complement strand
TCGCTGATTCAAACTCTGCTGGAATTTGATGCGGTGATTGTCGCAGGTCAGGCGAAAAGTCATTGCGTTGCCTGGACGATCGCCGACTTGCTCACAGAAATTCAGGTGTTTGATCCGGCTTTAGCCAGCAAGGTGTATTTGCTGGAAGATTGCACCTCGCCTGTAGTAGTTCCTGGCGTGATTGACTTCACTGAACAAGCCGATGCTGCCTACGAACGGTTTGCTGAAGCCGGGATGCACTTGGTTCAATCTACCAGCGCGATCGCGGATTGGGAAGGCATTACTCTTTAAGAGCCTTACGCAAACCTCGGAGGTTTTAACCAAGAATCAAGCATCGTGACTAATATAGTGACTTAAACCTCCGAGGTTTTAGTTGGAAAACCACAGCGGAATGGTTCTTACAGGAGGCGGGCAACGATGACGATCGCAACCCAAAAAATGACGCTTGAGGAATACCTCAACTATGACGATGGGACAGACATTGGGTATGAACTGGACAATGGAGAATTAGTTGCCACGGCTCCAGAAAGCGAACCAAACCGCCGAATTGCCTCATTCCTCTTCCTTTTCTTTGCTCAGCAGGGCATCCCATCCTATCGATTGACGATGAAGACTGAGATTGTCATCAGTGGAACACGGGCAACGACGCGCTTTCCAGATGTGATGGTGATGTCTGACGAACTGGCAACCGCTTTGGAAGGGGCACGCCGATCAACTATTATGTTCGATATGCCGCCGCCGCCGTTAGTGGTGGAAGTGGTCAGTTCAAACCAGGAAAATCGAGATTATCGCTACAAGCGATTGACTGGTGTCACGCTGAAGCGAACGGAGTATGCAGCACGGGGGATTGGGGAATATTGGATTGTTGACCCACAACAACAACGGGTAACGGTACTGAAGCAGGTGGAAGGGCTGTATGAAGAGACAGTGTTTGAAGGGAATAGCCCGATCGCCTCTCCGCTGTTTGGCAGTTTGAGTCTCACACCCTCAGAAATTTTGCAGGGGCAGGCATGACGGATGAATCCAGTCAATCGCGATCGCATCTCTGCCATTCTCCACGGAAACCATCCCGAAAACATTTCGATGGTTCGGTGCTGATGAAGCAGCGATCGCAAACTGGAACGGCATAACTCTTTGACTATCCGCCAATGGGCTGAAGTCGCTTTTGGGCAGCTTTCAGTAAGGTTTGAGCCTCTGGGTAAACAGTCGTGTTGGGGTTTACTCGTCTTAAAGTCTTTTCAATGTCCCGCAGTTGGCTGATTTGCTGAGGTTGCAACGCTTTTGCTCCCGGCTGAACTGAAGCAAGCAAGGATATTTGCAATTGCTGAGCTTGCTCAAATGCTTCAACTGATTGCTGCTCCTGCTGCAAACGAATGCGCGCAGAACTGTGTTTTGCTCGATATTGGTTCAGCAATTTTTGGGCTTGAACATAATCAGGATCGTCTGACTTAATGGTCTCTAGAGTTGCGATCGCCTCATTCCACAGCTTTTCCGCTTCTTGCCACACTTCCATGCCTTGCGCTTTGCCTTGAGAAAATTGTTGAGCCGTTTCTGCTGAAAATTTTGCCGCCTGCACTAAGTTGCCCGATCGCTGATTGTCTACACTAAAGCCCACCACCTGCTGAAAATCTCGCTCGTAAGCCTTGAGTTTTGTTTGGGCAGTGCGTCCTGCTAGGGTTTCATCCGGCACTTCTTGGAGTTGATCCATTCCTTGCTGCCACTGAGCGATCGCGTCCTCTTTTTTAGCTTGATTCGGTGCAGCTTGATAGGATCGCTTCGCCGAATTCACCTCTGTATCTGACTTTTGCAACTGGGTTTGAGCATTTTTTTCCTGGAATAAACGCGCATCCATCCGGGCAACGTCTTTCCGTGCCTGCTGAAACTCATCCAGGGTAAAGCGCCAACTACAGCCAAACCAGCCGCAATAAGCGCTGGGATAATAGCCTAAAAACCACACAGGCAAAGCATCTAGATGCTTTTGAGCCATTTTGACTTTAGTGGCACCCAAATCAAAATCGGCGGAGCTAGTCGCGTTATTGACTAACTGATCGGCTTGCTCCGTGGTGGCGATCGCCTGTCGATAATTGTGATCCATACTGATAAAACTGGGCAACAGCAGCATCGGCATCATCCGCGCCACGGGATAACGAATCATCGGATACGGCAAATTCAAAAACCAGATGCCGCCTGCAATGCCACCCACGGCGATCGCACCGAACTTAATTGAGTTCCACAGGGCAGCAGGAGGGCGATTTGCCTTTGCCGCTTGCTTTAAAACTTTGGGATTAAAGTTAGGAAATAAGTCATCTAAGGTATCGCGCAACTCAGATTCAGTCAGCGGAGTTCCCGTTTGCAGCCGCAGCTTTTCTAGTCGTTTAAGCACGATCTGCTGCTGCACACGAGATGCCACATCGTTCGTGTTCACCCGTTGCAGTTCAGCGTTCAGAATTTCAAAAGCTTTTTTGTTAAGGCGAACCATAGATTTAAAGAAGAACTGAGTTTACAGGCAGATTCAATTCACCAACACTTGATTCCTGACCTAATATCAGTGTTCCCCTCTGCCCTATAAAAACGCGATCGCCTAAATATCGTCTGCCAAATATCGTGGATCTCCCAAAGCCGCTTCAGAGGCAGACTTTTTCGATTGAATTCCTTCTACAGACTGAGGGTGGGTAGATTTTGCAGCGTTTTCGGCAGCTTGAACGGAAAAAGGGTGAGTGCCAGCAAGTTCTGGAGGGTAGGCTGCTGCTTCCGCTGTAGGACGGGGTTTAGGGCGAACTGGCAAACGCTCAGATGACCCAGCGTTATCGGTTAAACTATCGCGTGTTGATTCCAGCGGCTCAGCATTAAGCTTGCTTGCAGGTAGGCGATCGCTTGTTCGCCGAGGAGGTGCAGGCGATCGCGTAAAAGTTTTCCAAGCAGTTTTCACGCCTGCAAATAAACTGCGAGTGCCAAGCTGCACTTTTTTAGCTTGCTTTCGGGCACCGCTAAGCGACTGGTCTACTTGCTTTGCCACCTGCCCAGCACTCTGCACCCCTTCGCTCAAGTCATCTGTCAGGTCAGTAATTTCCATACCCGTCAGCCGAATCGCTTCTAGCGTCGGTGGAAACTCGCGCCGCAGCGTTTCAAACAGTTTCTCGGCACTACGGGCGGCTCGTCCTAATTCCTTTAATGTGGGAATGGCAACGATCAGTACAATCGTCAAACTGGCGGTGACGAACAAAAAAGATACAACGAGCCAGAAGAGAGGATTGTTCACGGGAGTAAGCTACAAAAGAGGATCACGGGTAGGAGATGGAGGTTGAGCCGTCAGGGACTCGGATTCTTCCAAGGCGCGATGTTGCCGCTGAGTGGCTTCCATGCCAGCCGCGATCGCATCCTTGAGACGACCCAAAGTGCTATCCCAGTTTCGCACTGCTGACTCCGAGAGTCGATCTGCCTGAAGTTGCACCGTAGTAGACAAATCTTCCGCCAGTTCGGGTAAGGCATCCGCAGACTTTTTCAAAATCTGACGAGTTTCGCGACCCGTTCGAGGAGCTATCAAAATTCCTGCGATCGTTCCAGCGGCGGCTCCTAACAGTAACCCTCCCAAAAACGATCCAGACCGATTATTTGACATATTTCAGCCTTATCCTTGCCATTCAGGGAAAACGTTGAGCAATTCAGCTATTAAAGCTCTCATCTTATCAATCTTTGACAGGTGAAGAGTAAGAGGTTGTGGGTATTGGATTTTGGGAGACTTCTAGGAAAAAACTGCAAAATGTGACTCTAATGCCGTAGGGTTTGGATGTTGTTTGTTAAAAATTCTTAGTTGTCTCATTTGGCTCAACGGTTAGTTTTTGCCTGACTTCCGACTCCTGGAACCTGACTCCTGGTTAAAAATGCCTTGCTGTCGCCAAAAAGATTGCCCTAGGTTGATGAGTGACACAAACTTTTGGATTTTCTGAAGTTTTTGCTCCAAGCCTTGATAGCCAGATCGGGCTTTATTGACGCTCACTGTTGCTTTATCCAGTTTGGTAGGAGCGTTGTAGAGCAGTCGATAAAAGTATTGTTCAACCGCTAAAGTGCTGCCAGCTATTTTAGTGAACCGCAGTTTTAGCGCCCACAGCGTTTGGGCAAGGCGCAGGCAAATCAACCCCAGTACAACGTTAGTAATAACAACAAAGGAAACCATCGCAAAATGGGTAAATTGGGCAAAGGATATTCGGTGGAGGGCGATCGCGTTTTTTGCTGCTAGTTTCTTGCTTTTGAAACTGCAAAACACCTTTCGACGCTTTCGACTATTGTAGTGATGACCACCGAGGACGGATACCCCTCATCCCAGATTGAGGCTAAGCGTAGAACATTACCATCAGCGAGTGAGAGAAGATTATGGTTCAAGCTGCACCTGCTGCCACTTTATATATCGATTCAGTCAATGGCAATGACGCTGCGGGGGGAACTCAGGCGGCTCCCTTCAAAACCATTAGTCGGGCGCTGAAACTAGCAAAACTGGGCGATCGCATCCAGCTTGCTCCCGGTACTTACAGCGCGACTAGCGGCGAAGTTTTTCCGTTAGCGATTCCCGCTGGAGTAACGGTAATTGGCAACGAAGCCACCAAAGGCGCTGGCATTTTGATCAATGGCAGCGGCAGTTTTGCCAGTAAAACCTTCGCCGGACAAAACATTACCCTGCGGATGGAAACGAACGCCCAACTGCGGGGCGTGACCGTCACCAATCCGGCGACACGAGGAACGGGGGTTTGGATTGAATCGACCAATCCAGTCATCATCAACTGCACCTTGACCAACTGCAAGCGGGAAGGCATTTTTGCGACCGGAAACGCTAGCCCTGCCGTGTATGACAATGTGGCAGTCCGCAATGATGCCAACGGCTTTAGCATTGTGCGAAATGCCAAGGGTGAATGGCGGCGCAATGTTTGCCAAAATACGGGCTTTGGCTTTTCCATTGGCGATCAGGCGGCTCCGCTGCTAGCCGAAAACCGAGTGTTTGAAAATCGCTCTGGAATACTGTTAGGTCAGGAATGTCGCCCAGTGCTGCGATCGAATGTGGTAGAACGCAACACCAGTGAGGGCTTGACGATTATCGATCGCGCTTTTCCCGACCTCGGCAAAGGGCAAGATCCGGGCGGCAACATCTTTCGAGGCAACACTGAGTTTGATATCAACAATGCCACGGCAACCCGACTGCTCTGTGTGGGCAACCAGATCAATCCCGCCAAAGTCAAAGGCTTGCTGGAGCTACTAGCAAATGAAATCCCCAATCCTGCGCCGCTGCCGAATCCTACGCCCGTGCCGCCGCCGAACCCTGGGGAACTCACCGATATTCAAGGGCATTGGGCTGCTGGATTCATTCGGGGACTGGTTGCCAAGGGCTATATTAGCGGCTTCCCCGATGGCACCTTCAAGCCCCAAGCGCCCATCACTCGCGCTCAATATGCCGCCATTATTGCTAAAGCCTTTAGCCTCCCTGCTAAGCAACCAGCCACGCCGTTTGTCGATGTGGCGCAGAGCTTTTGGGCGTTTCCCTTTATTCAAAAAGCCAACCAAATGGGCTTTATTTCGGGCTTTCCCGATGGTTCCTTTCGCCCTGATCAAAACTTGACGCGGGTGCAGGCGATCGTCTCGCTCATGGGCGGCTTAGGTTTAACAGGCGGTGGGTTAGATGTATTGGGCTTTTACGTCGATCGCGTTCAAATTCCTAGCTATGCCGCCGAAAAAGTGGCAACCGCAACCCAACAACGAATCGTGGTCAACCATCCCGCAGTGCGCCAATTGGAACCGATGCGCGATGTGACACGAGGCGAAATTGCGGCACTGGTCTATCAAGCGCTGGTGGCACTGAACCAGGCACCCGCGATCGCCTCACCTTACATCGTCAATCCTGATGTGACAGCCGCCGCTTTCACAGACATCGCTGGACATTGGGCAACAGACTTTATCTCGTCTCTGGCAAAGCAAAACTTGATTGGCGGGTTCGCCGATGGCAGTTTCAAGCCGGATATTGCGATCAATCGGGCGCAATATGCCGCGCTGCTAGTCAAAGCGTTCAACCCTTCACCCAAGCGAGAGGCGATCGCGTTTGCTGATGTTCCAGGTACTTTTTGGGCAAAACCGTTTATTGACCAAGCCTATCGTGCGGGCTTCATTTCTGGCTTTCCCGATGGTTCCTTTAAGCCCGATCAAAACATGCCACGGTTTCAACTGCTGGCATCGTTAGTCAGTGGTTTAAGCTTGTCTGGCGGAGATCCTAGCTTACTTTCTGCCTACGACGATCGCGCTTCTATTCCACAATATGCCCAAAATCAGGTCGCAACAGCAACGCAGCAACGGCTCGTAGTCAATCATCCAACCCTACGGCAGCTAAACCCGGTGCGCGACACGACCCGCGCCGAAGTTGCTGCCTTTGTCTATCAAGCCTTGGTGCAATCGGGGCGATCGCCTGCCATTGCCTCACCCTACATCGTCTTTGTTTAATCCAGCTTAATCCAGCGGAATTCTGATCTTTGACTACCGATCCAATATGATTTTGATCAGCGTCGCCCATTTGAGATTTACAGCAATTTGCAATTAGTTTGCAGTCACTGTTTGGCAAACGGGAATCTCGATGCGAAACTCCACGCCCTGCTCTGGCAAAGAGCAACACTTGAGCCTGCCGCCGTGGACATCGGTAACAATTTGATAGCTGATGTAAAGTCCTAATCCAGTGCCCTGCCCAACCGGTTTAGTCGTAAAAAAGGGGTCAAATAGGCGATCGCGCAGGCGATCGTCAATGCTGTCTCCGTTGTTGTGAATGGATATGGCAACCTGGTTAGGGGCGATCTGTTCAGTATGAATGCAAATGGTGGGGGGGCTGGAAGCACAAAGAACAAAGGATGAAGTTTGCTCAGTCCTCTTCTCACTTCGTACTCCGAACACCAAACTTTCTTCTAATGCGTCAATTGCATTGCTCAAAATATTCATAAATACCTGGTTGAGTTGCCCTGCATAGCATTCCACCAGCGGCAAGTTGCCATATTGTTTAATCACCTCAATATCAGGTTGTTTGCTTTTGCCCTTTAGCCGACTCTGCAAAATTAGCAGCGTATTGTCGATGCCTTCATGGATGTTGACGGGCTTCATGGCTGCTTCGTCTAGCCGGGAAAAGTTGCGGAGAGACAGCACAATCTGGCGAATCCGCTCGGCACCCATTTTGAGCGATCGCAGGAGAGCTAACACATCTTGCTGCACAAACTCCAAATCCATAGCCTCAATTTCCGCCTGAATTTCGGGCGCGGGTTCAGGATAGTGCTGCTGATAGAGGTGCAGCAGGTTACATAAATCTTGAATATAGCTTTCGGCAGGAAAAATATTGCCATAAATGAAATTAACTGGATTGTTGATTTCGTGGGCAACTCCAGCGACTAATTGACCCAAACTCGACATTTTTTCAGTTTGCACGAGTTGCGCTTGGGTTTTTCCTAATTCGGTCAGCGTTTGCGTCAAGGTTTCGGCTTGTTGGCGTGA